>JBOHRM010000552.1:0-5923 GCA_050732715.1 Longimicrobiales bacterium | reverse complement strand
GAAGGGGCTCGGCTCGTATCAGCCGGCCTAACGCGCGGGCGCCTGCGTTGCGCGGCCACTCGTGTCAGCCGACATCGATAAAGGTGCGTGACGACGCCCGCACGATCAGGGAATTCCTTCCCGATCCCGGCTCGACACCGGGAATCGCTACCCATCGATCATTAGGGCGGCGATTGGGTTAACCCCTCGGGCGGCGAGGTCCGCATCCTGACCGGCACGTTGTATCGGCGTTTGAGGGTCATAGCCCCGGGTCTTAATCGAGCGTGGCGTTCAAGCCGAGCTGCGACGGCCCCTATAGTATCTTCTTCCCGAACGCCGATTGGATCAGTTCCACGGCGAACGTAGCGGAAGCGTTACGGTCGTCCAGAATCGGATTGACCTCGACCATTTCGAGCGAGGTCATCACGCCCGCATCGCCGACGAGCTCCATGATGAGGTGCGCCTCCCGGTAGTCCAGACCGCCCTTCACAGGCGTGCCGACTCCCGGCGCCACCGTCGGATCGACAGCATCCAGATCGAAGCTGACATGGACGTAGTCGGTGCCGTCGGTCACGCGCGTCAGCGCCTTTTCCATCACCTCGTGGATCCCGTGACGGTCGATATCCGACATCGTATGGACTTCGACGGCCAGCTCCTTCAGTCGGACCTTCTCCCCTTCATCGAGGCTCCGGATGCCGACGAGCGCGACGTTGGCGGGGTCCAGCTTACGCGCGGGTCCGCCGATGCTCGTCAAGTCGGGCGGGCCGTAGCCAAGGACCGTGGCGAGCGGCATGCCATGGATATTTCCGGAGGGGCTCGTCTCCGGCGTGTTGATGTCGCCGTGGGCATCGATCCAGAGGACGCCGAGCCGCTTGCCGGTGCGGCGACAGTGAGCGCCGACTCCGGAGATCGCACCGATCGCGATCGAGTGGTCGCCGCCCAGCACCAGTGGGAAGCGATCGTGCTCCAGGACCCACTCCACCTTGTGGCAAAGAATCCGCGAAGTGCGGCTGATCTCGCTGAGATAGCGAGCACGCGAATCGCCGACCCGCAGCTCCTCGATGTTTTTGATGTCGATGTCGCCGTCATCGACCACGTCGTGTCCCAATTCGCTGAGCCGGTCATGCAACCCGGCGATCCGAATGGCCGACGGTCCCATGTCCACACCGCGCCGTCCGGATCCAAGATCCATGGGCACGCCAATGACCTGAACGATCATGCGTACTCTGTCCGTATCGCGACGCCGGACTCGGAAGCCCCAGGTGTTCACAGGCTAGCTGAGGAGGTACCTGGGCACTCCCCGGTCCGACAAGGCATCCATCGTTTCGCGTGCCCGTCAGCGGGCGTCCATCCCGCGGCGCTCGCCGCGGCACTGGCGGCTCCCCGTGTGACATCATGCGTCCCGTTCTGTACCGGGCCTTGACGTCGCAGGTCGCAGGCCAGCGCTGATGGGTGCACTCACCGTACGAAGACACTCGAAGCCGGTCCAGCCCCTATGCCTAGGAGAGAGAAACGCCCACACTTCACTCGACTGCACCCGCGCAGTACGTCGTCGTCCTGCCCAGCATCGACCCAGAACGACGTAATGAGGTCATGGCGGCGATGCGACACGCGATCTCGGTGCTCGAGCGCGACCTGATGTGTCACCGGCCGCAGCGCCGATTTCGACTCGAGCGCGGATACCTCGCCCGCGTCGAATGAGATCGCGCTGGCCTGGGCTCCCCACCGTGCGCCGAGGAACTCGACGTCGGCCACGGCGAGCTCGACGCCGCGGAACGACGCAAGACACCGGTCACCAATTCGATTCATACCCCCTTCGCGTTCGCAAACGGCTCCGTAAGCACGAACGCCTCCTTCCAGCGCGTGAAATCGCTCGGCCTGAGGCCGTAGCGGGCAAGTGCGCCCTCGTGGAGATCGATGAGCAGGCCGAGCCCGGTGTTGGTAAACGCGTCGAGGTCCGCTGCCGGCACGGCGTGCGTCTCGGCCCACGCGCGCACGCCTGCTCGCCGAGGCGGCCGCAGCTCGAGCACACTCTCGCGCACAAAGTCCCCCAGCTGCGTCCTGTAGCGAAGGCGGATCGGGTCCGGTTGCCCGAGGGCCTCGCGGGTGACTCGGTACTGCTCGCAGGAGCGCTTGTAGGCCCAGGCGAACAAGTCGCGCAGTGGCTCGATCCGGCGCTCCTCATTGATGGCGAGCGTGCTCTCGATGTAGGCGCGCTCGGGGACGTCGATGAACGACAGCGGGCAGAGGTTCGCCTTGATGAGCGGTAGGTTTGCGCCCAGGCGCGACGTCCGCTTATTCACATCGGTGAACGGCTGGAGGTATGGCAGCTGGACCATCACGAAGAACCCCTGCTCGAATGCGTCGGGGATCGCGCGCGCCTGCTGCAGCAGCCGGTCGAAGAGCTCCTCGAGCTTCTGCGGGATGGCAAGCGGCGTGTAGGTCGTGCCGGTGATGTGGACCATTCGTGTGCGGAGCCGTCCCTCGTCGCGCGCGTCATTCAGCAGGTTCTCCGAGAGGGCAGCGTGGAAGTTGAGGAACGTGTGCCGATTGAAGTCGATCTCCTCCGCCTGCTCGACCAGCAACTCGATCGCCTTCTTGTGGTTCAGGATCATCTGTGCGTCGGCGGCGGCCTTGCCCTCGGCGCGCACGCCGTGTTCGAGCAAGTTCTTCGTATCGAGCCGGTCATAGGTGTTGCCCTCGAGCCGACTGGACGCCCAGGCGAGGTCGATCAGAAGGCGCTCGAAGATGTCGCGCGCAAAAGTACCGGCAGCGCGATCCGGGTCGGGCGTCCTGCCGATCTCGTGCAGCTGCTCGCGAAGGCTCGCCGGCAGGTACCAGCTCTTGCCGGGTTCATAATCCCTGAGGAACGCCTCGTCGTAACCGACGGGGCGGCGGACGGCGATGGGGCCGCGTATGTGTTCAAGCGCCTCGGCCGCCGCTTTCGATAACGGGATGCCGCGGAACGCATTCTCCTCGGCCGCTGCGTTCTCGCCGCCGGTCGTTGCCTCGGTCGGTGCTCCCTTCGTTGAGGCGGCCTCCGGCGCTGGCTGCGCTTCGGCTTGCGGGAAGTAGCGCCTGGCGCGCGTCTCGCCCACGGCGCGAACCCTGCCGGCTTGGGCGAGCAGGTTCAGCCGCCGCTGCAGCGTTCGTTCGTCCAGCGCTGAGCCAGCTACTGCCCGGTACGCCGCGGCGATCTCGGACTGGGTCATTCCGTTGGCGTGCTGCTCAACGACCTCTTGGAGGAGGTCGAGCTGTCGGTCGATCTCTGCCTGCGTAGGTCGCGGCATTGGTTTACTCGCGGCTCCAGCTCTACCTGCTTCCGACAGATCGCCAATTACGACACATGGCACATTATCGACTTAGAATAGTCCTTTGCGACACATAATGCTAGTATTCCGTCACAATTCTGGGACATTAGCCCGGCCAAAGGAGGACGTATGACAATCACGAACCCCACCAAGCCGCGTGTCACTTCGCTCGCTCCGCAGTTCCTCGTCGTCGACGCGCGGCAGGCGCCGCTTGACTCGTTTTAAACTTGGGTTAACCCCGCAAATTTAGCCCCGGCTGCGGCCCGACTTGGGGAGGAATCGAGATTCGTCGAAGCAGCGTGTCGCCAGCCACCTCGCGGGCGCAGGGCGCAAGCCGTACAATAGCAAGCGATGAAAACGTTCCAGATGTTGTTGCTCGGCGTTGCGCTGGTGGGCGTAACGCGTGCGCCGCTTCGGGCGCAGAGTGAGGCGGGGCGGCTGCCCTACGACGCCGTGGCGCTCGAGGACCTGAGCGCGTTCCGCTCGCCTGGCGCGAACTGGCGCGTCGCCGGCGCGGCATGGGCGGATCGCACCCACGATCAGCACCTCGAAGCGAGCGCGGGCACGGGCGTGCTCGTGAACCTGCCGGACGCCGAGCAGGCGGCGAATCTGTTCACCGACTGGGACCACGGCGACCTGGAGCTCGAGGTCGAGGTGCTGATGCCGCGCGGCTCGAACTCGGGCATCTATCTCCAGGGCCGCTACGAGGTGCAGCTGCTCGACAGCTGGGCGGTACGCCGGCCGACGTTCGCGGACGCGGGCGGCATCTATCAACGCTGGGATGAGAACCGGCCCGAAGCCGAGCGGGGTTACGAGGGCCATCCGCCGCGTGTCAACGCAAGCCGGGCGCCGGGGCTGTGGCAGACGTTTCACATCCTGTTTCGCGCGCCGCGGTTCGACGCGGCGGGCCGGAAAACGCGGAACGCGAGGTTCGTGCGCGTGGTGCAGAACGGCATCGTCGTCCACGAAAACGTGGATGTGACGGGTCCCACGCGCGCGGCGGCGTTCCAGGACGAGCGGCCGCTCGGTCCGCTGATGTTTCAGGGCGATCACGGCCCGGTCGCGTTCCGTAATCTTCGCTACAAGCGTTACACAGGTGGTCGCCTCGAAGTATCGGAGCTTCGGTACCGTGTGGCGGAGGGTGCGTTCGAGACGCTCGATGCCGCGCTCGCGCAGCCGCCGGTTCGCGAAGGCGAGACGGACGGGGTCTCCTCCGCTCCCGCTGGTGTCGGCGATGAGTTCTCGATCGTGTTCGACGGCACGATCTCGGTACCGTCGGCGAGCCGCTACGTGTTCGAGCTCGGGTTCGATTGGGTGAATTACGACCCACAGTTCGCCGGCACGGTCGTCGGCGGCGGGCGGCTGGTCATCGATGGCCGTGAAGTGCTCGTGCACAGGGGCGTCCTGCCGAGCGCGACCGGTGAGATCGAGCTCGAGGCGGGCGAGCACACGTTCTCGCTCGCGTTCTACAAGAAGCGGCCTTACACCGACCGTGTAGGGGTCAGCTTGTTCGTCGAGGGCGTGGGCATCGAGCGGCACGCGCTGCACGATCAGACGGGAACGGGCGGGCGCGCGCTGCCGTTGATCGCCGCCGAGCCGGGCGCCGAGCCGGTCGTGTTGCGCGGTTTCGTTCTGTACGACGATAGCGTGCGCACGCACGCCGCATCCGTCGGTGATCCCGAGGCCGTCCACTACGCGTACGACCTCGCGCAGGGTGCGCTGTTGTACGCATGGCGTGGGCCGTTTCTCGAGACGACCGAGATGTGGCATTCGCGCGGCGAGCGGCAGCTCGCACAGCCGCAGGGCAGCGTCCTCACACTCTCCGGCGCGCCCGCGCTCGCGTTCCTCGCCGATCAATCCACACCGTGGCCGGACTCGCTCAGTTGGCGCGACTTCCGCCCCGGCGGCTACGAGCTCGATGACGCCCGGCACCCGACGTTCCTCTACCGCCTCGCCGATGTCGACGTCGAGGACCGCATCCGTCCGGTCGAGAACGGCGGCGGGCTGCATCGCGAATTGCTCCTGCGCGCCCCGCACAATGTCGAAGGCATGTACGTGCGCCTCGCCGCCGCGGAACGGATCGATCGGCTCGACAATGGCTCGTACATCGTCGGCGATCGAACCTACTATGTCGTGCCGGACGAGAACGCGCCGGCGCCCGCGCTGCGCAACGTCGATGACCGCGCAGAGCTGCTCATCCGGGTCCGCTTCCGTAATGGCGAGTCGAAGGTGGCCTACACAATCGTCTGGTAAAGGAACGTTGAGAACGGTTACCGGAGGCCGAACGGTGGATTCACGCTACCTCATTGCCCTGCTGTTGATCGCGCTCGTGCTGCCGGGGCGGGCTGCAGCCTCCGGCCAGGCGGCCGCGGACACGGCCGCCGGAGGGCCGACAGAGGAGGATTACTACCGACTCATCACCGTGCCGATCCCGGAGGGCGTGGTCCTCGAGGTCGGCGGTCTCGCGACGCTGCCCGGCGGCCGTCTCGCCGTTTCGACGCGCCGCGGCGACGTCTGGGTGTTGGACAATGCGTACGCGGAAACGCCCGACCGCCCGGTCTTCACGCGGTTCGCGCAAGGCCTTCACGAATCGCTCGGCCTCGCGTACCACGACGGCGCCTTGCTCGCCGCAC
>JBOHRM010000551.1:0-4089 GCA_050732715.1 Longimicrobiales bacterium | reverse complement strand
CGGCAGGAGTGCGCGAAGCGAGTCCGCCGGCCACGCTGCGAGCGCCGCATCGACGCCCGATCGCGCGGCGAGATGCGCGCGCAGCCGCGCCGCGAGCTCGCGCGCCACCAGTCGCTCCTGCGAGCATACGTACAACATCCCCGCGACCGCCAAGTCGAGCAGCAGTAAGCCGATCAGCGCCGCGAGCAGCGCGCTGCCGGGTCGAGCGCCGTTCCCGATCCGTTTTCCGCGCCGATCGCACGGCATCAGCGGTGAATGAAACGCCCCGACCGGATCGGCAGCTCCACCGTCATGCCGGCGCCTCACCACGGGCCTCCCACGGGGGCCTCGAGCGTCTCCGTTCCGTCGGGTTGAAATCATGCGCACCTCAGAAATCGGGTCGATTGCGCAGCGTGACACGGACCCACGCGCGGTCCGCCAGCGCCGCGCCCCGTATCGTTCGCGTCGATGTCGCAGGATTCAGCTCGAGACCGACGCCCGCCGTTTCGTCCGTCGTGTGCGGCCACGCCACGAAGCGGCTCGCTTCAGTGAAGACCTCCGCCGTGATCGGCTGCCGCCCACTCGATCCGCGCCGGTAACGGAACGCACCGTCGAGGTGATAGCTGCCGGCCTCGAAGACGAGCAGCAGGTCGCCTTCAACCGGCTGCGCCGCTCCGCCCAGTTTCAGCTGAACAACGGTCTCACCGTCGCGCGTGGCGCAGCCGCCCTGCCCGGTGATGGCCGAGCCCAGGACTTCCGCGTGTTCTCCTTCGGCGGCCGTCACCACCACGACGGAATCCTTGGCGGGATCGGGTTGTCTCAACCCGCGATACCGGACGAGGAGGTCGTCGCCGGCGATTCCGCACACCACGCCCGCACCCCTGAACACGCGGAGCGCCAAGGCGTCGACATCGATGCCGTGAAGATCGGCGCCTGGCTCGACCGGTCTCAGCTCGGCCGCGAAGATCGCAGCTGCCGTGCGCATCGCATCGAGCGTCTCGGCGCGGTCGGCCGAGTGCCCGGCGAGCCGTGATTCGGTGCGCAGCAGCGCGACCACGATCGTGCCGATGACAGCGAGCAGCGCCATTGCCACGACCAACTCGGCGAGGCTCGTGCCCGGGCGATTCGGCGAACGAGTCGGCGTGCGCATCGGTCAGAACGGCTCCGGCGCATACGCGGGTGAGCGCGCCGATCTCAGCCCGAAGACGAGCCGCCGCACAGCGCCGCCATCCGCGTAGCGCACCTCCAGCTCGATCAGGTGCGCACCCGCGGAATCCGCGACCGTCCACTCGAGCGTGAACGGCCCGCCTATCCGCTCGCCCGGCGTCACATCAGGCTCGGCCGCCAGTGAATCCAACACCACCTCGGCCGCCATCACCGCGCCTTGCTCGAGGACCGCCCCGCGCAGCATCGCCGACGACGACGAGGCGGCGCCGCCGAGCGACACCACGGCGATGCCGATCAACAGCAGCGCAACCAGCGCCTCCGCGAGGGTTGAGCCCGCAGGGTGCCGTCCTCCCGCGCGTCGCGCCGCTCGGCGGCCGCACCGATGCCACAGAACCCAACAACCGCCGTTTCGCCGCGGATCGTGTCGGAAGCAACGCGGGCGCCGCTCCGCGGCGGCGTGTCGTCCCGGCATCACCACCGCCTCGGCCGGCCGTAGCTCGACAGCGTCAGCCGCGACTCCGTCGAGCCGCGCCGAATCCGAAAGGTCCGGCTCGCAACACGGCCGAAACCCAGCCCGTCGAACTCGAGCGTGATCGGACCGTCGCCAGCGTCGTGATGATCAGCCGATACGGTGACACCGAAGACGTCGCCCAGACGCAGCGGTTCACCCGACCGAACGCCGGGCGGCGCCTCGATCCAGAGGGACGCAGCCACCGGATCGACCACGAGCAACGCCGCTCCGTTCGCCAACGCCAGCGACCGAGCGCGCGCAACCGCGGACGCCATGCTGTCCCTCGCGCCCCGCGTGCCGTAAACCTCGAGCCCGCGCCGCAGCGCCAGCGCACCCGCGGCCGAGATCACCGACAGGATTGTCAGCACCACGACGAGCTCGACCAGACTCACGCCCGGACGTCGTCTCGATAGTGGTTCGGTACTCATGCGCGCAACGTTGCACGTCTGAGCGGGGCACAGCCATGTCAGTTTGGGACGACTTTGCGGCGGCGGCGCAGCCGCCCCCGGGTTGCGGGTTGGCTCGCTGCGCTCGGGTTTTCGGGTTGCGGGTTGGCTCGCTGCGCTCGGGTTTTCGGGTTGCGGGTTGCGGGTTGCGGGTTGACGATCGGCCCCTACCGGGTCAAAGGAGCCGCCTCTCGGCCGCGGATTGCCCAACGTCGCCGCAACGAGGAGGGAGCAGAAAGAAGGACACCTGGCGGTGGGCGGGTGCGGAACTCGCAACCCGCAACCCGCAACCCGCAACCCGACAACCCGAGCGTAGCGAGCGCCTACTCCAGCCCGTACTCGCGGACTTTGTAGAGTAATGCGCGTGAGCTGAGCTCGAGCAGGTCGGCGGCTCGCGTCTTGTTGCCGCCGGTGCGTTCGAGCGCCAGACGGATCAAGCGTCGTTCCAGCACTTCGCCGTGCTTCTTGACCGACAGCTCGTCGTCGGAAAGCTCGAGGCCGTCGAGCGGCGCGACCGGCGTGCTGACATTCGGCGGGAGGTCGTGAGGCGTGATGCGCTCCGAGTCGGTCAACACCATGGCCCGCTCGATCGTGTTCTCGAGCTCGCGGACGTTTCCGGGCCACGGATACTCGAGGAGGTGACGCATCGTGTCGGGCTCGAGACCGGCGCAGTCGACGCGAAGCCGCTTGTTGTTTCGCTCGACGAAATGGTTCACGAGCAGCGGAATCTCCTCTTTCCGCTGGCGCAGCGGAACCAAATGGATCGGCACGACCGCGATGCGGTAGAACAGGTCGCTGCGAAACCTGCCGCCGCGCACCTCATCATCGAGGTCCTTGTTCGTCGCCGAGATGATACGGACGTCGACCTCCTTCGGCTTGCTGTCGCCCAGGCGCCGGACTTCGCCCTCTTGCAGCACCCGCAACAGCTTGACTTGGAGCGACGCGGGCATCTCACCGATCTCGTCGAGGAACAGCGTGCCGCCGGACGCCGCCTCGAACAGGCCCGGCTTGTCGCGGTCGGCGCCTGTGAACGCGCCGCGTACGTAACCGAACATCTCGGACTCGAGCAGATTCTCCGGTATCGCGCCGCAGTTGAGCGGAACGAACGACGCGCGAGCCCGCTCGCTCTCGTTGTGGATCAGCCGCGCGACCAGCTCCTTGCCCGTTCCGCTCTCTCCCGTGATCAGCACGGGTGACGGGTGGCGCGCGACCTTCGCCGCGATCTCGAGCGCACGCGTCATCGCCGGCGCCTTCGCGATGATCTCGCGATAGTGCCGCTCGATGCTCACCTCCTCGCGCAGCCGCGTGACCTCGCGGCCGAGCGTCTCCCGCTCCTCCGCCTTCTTCAGCACCAGCACCAGCTGGTCGGGGCTGAATGGCTTCGGTAGATAGTCGTACGCGCCCGCTTTCATCGCCTGGATCGCCAGCGCGATGCTGCCGTACGCGGTCATCACGATCACGATCGCCGTGCCGTTCGCGGCACGATACCGCTCGAGGAAGTCGAGACCGCCGACGCGCGGCATACGCACGTCGCAGAGAATGATGTCGGGCTTCGTCTCGAGCGCCCGCGTCAAGCCCTCCTCGCCGTCGCTCGCCGTGAAGACTCGGTAGCCATCGTCCGCAAGGATCAACGAGACCGTCTGCCGCAGACCCGGCTCGTCATCGATGATGAGAACGGTCATGCGTCGACCCGCGGCAGGTGCGCCGCTTCGGGATCGAGACGCTGCCCTGGCACGAGCGCCGGCAGAAGCACCGTGAACCGGGCGCCCTCGCCAGTCCGGCTGTCGGCGCGGATGCTGCCACCCATCGCGTCGACCAGGCGTGCGCACACGGCAAGGCCAAGACCGGAGCCCCTGCCAGGCTCCTTCGTCGTGACGAACGGCTCGAAAATCTGCTCGATCATTTCCGGCGCTACACCCGGCCCATTGTCGGCGACGACGATCTCAACGATAGGGGTCCCCGCGCGACGAATGTCGCGTGGGGTCG
>JBOHRM010000550.1:0-4154 GCA_050732715.1 Longimicrobiales bacterium | reverse complement strand
GAGCAGCACGCCGTAGGCGACGCTGAAGATCGCGGTCGCGGCCCCAATCCCGAGCGCGAGAATCAGAACCATCGTCGCTGCGAAGCCTGGACTCCGACGCAGTCCCCGCGCGCCATGCCGAAGATCTTTCCATGCATCTTCGATCAGGTTGATACGTCCCGTGTCGCGGCACTCCTCCTTGATCTGCTCGCGGCCGCCGAACGCGGTCCGTGCGCGGCGCGAGGCCTCATCGCGCGTCAAACCCTGAGCGACGTGCTTCTCCGCCTCTCGTTCGATGTGGAATCGCAGCTCGTCGTCGAGATCTCGGTCGAGGACACCACGGCGCAGGATCGCGCGCAACCGATACCGTAGTTCACTCCAGAACGCGCTGACCATGATGGGCCTCCCGTCAACCCATTTCGAGAACGAGCGATACGGCGTCCGTCAGCCTGCGCCATTGATCCATTTCCGCCGCGAGCTGCTTCTGACCGCTGCGCGTGAGCGAATAGTACTTGGCGCGGCGGTTGTTGTCCGACGTGCCCCATTTGGCCCGAATCCAGCCGCGGCGCTCCAGACGGTGAAGGGCCGGATAGAGCGAGCCCTGCGGAACCCGAAGCGTGGCGCGTGAGACCTGGTGCAGCCGCTCCGAGATCGCCCAACCGTGCTGCGGCCCGAGCGAGAGCGCCTTGAGGATGAGCAGATCGAGCGTCCCCTGCGGGAGGTCCAGCTTTTCGTCGGTCATCGTGCATTCCCTTTCGCTTCTACAAGGATAGGATACGACGCCTCTTGCAGAAGCGCAATGGGAGCGAGCAACCGCGCAACGGTAGGCCCGACGGCTCGGGCGACGCGAGAAGCCACGGTGCGCACGGCCTTCAACTCCGTACGTCCTGGGTTCTTCGAGCTCTACGATGCTTTCGATCCTCGCCGGCCGGGGCTTCGGGGACGCCGACGCGGCCGAGGGATCTACGGCGGCCATCGTGGATCGTACCTTCGCCGAGCGGATGGGCGGCAGCAGCGTCGTCGGCCGCCGGTCCGGGACGCCAATAACGAGGGCGCGGCGCGGAGTGATGCGGAACGATCGTTGGCGCCGTCTCCCAACGGAAGCGGGGCGGCGCGGCAGGTCCGGTACCGATCACTCCACGCGCATTGAGCGCATCGGATCCACCGACGAGGCCCGCTGTGCCGGAACCCAGCTCGCCAGCACACCCACTCCTAGCATGCAAGCCGTCACCACAATGTAGGTCGGCGGATCGAGGGGCTCGACCTCGTGCAGGAGGCCGCTCAGCAGCCGAGTAAGCACCGCGGCTCCCAGCAGCCCCAGCGCGAGCCCGAACGCTACGATGCGGACGCCCTCAATCACCGTCATGCGCCGCACTTCGTTCCGTCGCGCACCGAGCGCTATCCGGATTCCGATCTCGCGCGTCCGCTGACTCACCATGTAGGAAAGGACACCGTAGAGTCCCACTGCTCCCAGCAGCAGTGCCATGCCGGCCGAGACCAGAAGCGCGAGCATGGTGAAGGAGAGAGAAGCCATGTCGCGGGCGGCGAGAAACTCCATCGTCTGGACCCAATACATCGGTGAGGTGGGCTCGACGGCGCGCAATTCGGCGCGGATAAGTGGCGCGAGCCGATCCGGCTCCCTCGCCTTGACCGTGTAGGACGGGGAGGTGATGACCCAGGAGTCGTCGGCGCCCCCCTCGGGCGCTACGAACGGGAAGTAGATCACGTCGGTGGGGGACGAGCGCCGCCCGTCCTCGCGCACGTCCTCCGCGACGCCGACCACCTCCATCGGCACATCCAGGTCGGAGCCACCGCGGAGCCGCGCGCCCACGGGGCTCTGACCCGGCCAGTAGCGCTCGGCGACACCACGGCTCACGATGACGGCGCCCCGGTCCCTCGGGTCATCGGTGCCCAGGAAGTCCCTGCCCTCCAGGACCGCGATGTCCATCGTTCTGAAGTACCCGGCGCTCGCGAAGTTTTGGGGGATGCGCACCGCCGCGGCTCCAACGCTCGCCGCTCGGTCCTCGATGACGACGCTTCCCCCCGCGAGGTCCTCGAACAGCGGCAGGCGCCCAACGGACCCGACGGACTCCACACCGGGGAGCGCCGCAATGCGCTCCATGAGCGTCCGGTGGAAGATCGCCGCTTCGGTCGATGTCCCGTAGCGCCCGGGCCGCGGCGCCACCTGGAAGGTGAGGACGTCGCGGGTGTCGTACCCGGGATCGACGTTCTGCAGCTTCCACGCGCTGCGAACCAAGAGGCCCGAGCCTACGAGGAGCACGAGCGCGAGCGCCGACTCGGCCACCACCAGGGCGTTCCGTGTCATCCGCGCCTGCCGGCTTCCCAGGGTCCCGCGTCCCGAGGATCGTACCCGCCCGGCCAGGTCCGAAGACGGCCGCCGCAGCGCCGGCACCAGCCCGATCAGCAGTCCGGTGGCGAGCGCCAGCAGCGCGGTGAAGGCAAGCACCTCCGGGCTCATCCCCACGTTGTAGGCGCGCGTAAGGCCGCCCGGCACGGCCCGGAGAAGGAGAGGCGTGCTGAGGGCCGCCAGCACCACGGCCAGCACGGCCGCTGCTGCCGCGAGCACCACAGTCTCGGCGAGCTGGGCGCGCATGAGGCGGGCGCGCCCGGCCCCGAGCGCTGCACGCACGGCCAGCTCCGCCTGCCGCGACTCGGCCCGAGCCAGGAAGAGGTTCGCCACGTTCGCCGCGGCGATCAAAAGCACGAAGCCCGCAGCGCCGAGCAGGGTCCAGAGCATCGGTTCGAGGTCGCCTACCACCATGTCGTGCAGTGAACGCACCACCGGGCGGTACCGGCCCTCGCGGAGGAAGTCCACGGACGGGAAGCGCTCAGGCAGCGTCTGCGCCGCGGGCGCCAGACGGCTCGCGAGGTTTTCCGGCCGGCTGCCCGGAGAGACACGGACGACCAGGCCCCACATCCAGTCCTCCGCGCTCACCGAGCTCCAGTCCGGTGCGAACGGCAGCCAGGCCATCGTGCTGCCGCGGCCGGACGTGGCGTCTTCCGGGAAGCGGAACTCAGGAGGCATCACGGCCGCTACGGTCCGCATGCGCTCCGCGATCTCCACCGATCGCCCCACCACATCCGGATCTCCCCCCAGGTAGTTTGCCCAGAGGGCGTGGCTGATGACCACCTGATTCCCTGCGTTGCGTTCGGACTGAAGCTCGGCGCGCGCGGGCAGGCGACCCAGCAGAGGCTCCACTCCGAGGGTCGTGAAGAAGTCCGCCGTGACACTGGCGGCCCGCACCCGCTCCGCCTGGTCGCCGACACGCAGCGTGGCCGAAAGCGGCATGTAGGCCGCAGACCGTTCGAGGGGCACGCCCTCCTCGAAGGCGAGCGCCACCGCCGACGCGGATCCGAACTCGCCCGCGTCCGACTGCCTGGTCGCGTGAACCACCATCAGCTCGTCGGGACGATCGAACGGCAGCGGCTCCAGCAGCACACCTCGAACGACGCTGAATAGAGCCGTGTTCGCTCCGATTCCGACGGCGAGCGTGAACACCGTGACGAACGTGAATCCCGGGCTACGGACCATCGTCCGAACGGCGCGCCTCAGCTCCGTGAACAGCTCCACGACCATGGCGTCTCCTCTCCTTCCGTCGTCGGGTGCTCCGCTCCTCCGTCGCCCTCTCCACGCGGCTGTCATGACAAGCCGTTCCCGTAGCGCCCGGACCAGGAGCCGCCACGCCTGATCCCGAAACCAACGGTCGGCTGCCCCCGGATCGTCGGTCGCGGTCAAGCGCTCGCGGTACTCCTCATCCAAGTCTCCCAGGATCGTGCGGCCCACCAGCGTCCCCGACAGCAACACCTCGAGTAGCGCCCGGTGAAGCCTTGGTGGCCCCTGGCTGGAGGACCTCAAGACGCGCCGCCTCGGAGCAGGTCCTCCAGACCAATGGTGAGGCTCGTCCAAGCGTTGTGCGCCTCGCGCACGGCCTCGACTCCGGCCTCGGTCACCGAGAAGCGACGCTTGGGCTGGCCGCCACGCTCCGATGTGGCCGCGCTGATCTCCCAGCGCAGGAACCCCTTCTTCTCGAGCCGATCGAGACTCGTATAGAGCGCGGAACGGGAAACGCCCCGGCCGGCGCGACGCTCCAGCGTCTGGGCGATCGTCGTGCCTGTGGCATCCGCTTTCAGTTGAAGAATGGCCAGCAGGACCA
>JBOHRM010000549.1:0-6674 GCA_050732715.1 Longimicrobiales bacterium | reverse complement strand
TGACCCCAGAACGCTTCCTCCTCGCCTCCGAAGCGCAGCCGCCCCTCGTAGATGACGCCGTCATCGGTACTGACACGACCGTAGAGGAGGCCCTCGTGGGCCTTCCCGGTCGATGGGGTCATTACCCGCGAGCTCGCGACATCCGGCGGGCTGACAGGCCGTGGCGGAGTACGCCGCCCCTCCTGCTCGAGGTGCCGGTGGGCCACGGCGAGGGTGACAAAGACGACGGTGGTGGCGAACGCCGTGCTGATGATCGTGGTTCTCGTCATCGGCGGCCCCCACTCGAAACGCCGTGAAGAGATGGGACACTTCCGGCGCTGTCCGCGTTCTCCTGCTTCCTGAGGATGTAGTGATTGCCCGCGTCGTCCCGGCGCAGCTCTGTCGCCGGCCCCGTGTCGCCGTTCGTTCGGCGGAACGTCAGCGTGACGTTCTCGCTCGCATAGAACTTCAGCCCGCCGACCCACGGCAGGACTTCCGGCCGCGAGCCGTTCAACGAAAACGCCAGCCCGGTTGGCGCCTGCGTCACATCGATAGCGAATGACCCCCGGTTCCCGCCCATGACGTGCCGATACGTGCCCACGAATGGCGCCGGATCGCCCGTGTAGTACTTCATCGCCGGACGCGGCAACGGAAGCACCGCCCTCGCAAGCTCACCGCCCACGCTGCCCGGCGAGAGACTCGCGGGCGATGTGTTCATCAGCACGACGACCGCCATCTGCGCATCGGGATACCACGTCGCGTCGGCACGAAAGCCAGGCGCGGTGCCGCCGTGACCGATGTAGCTGAGTCCGCGATAGTCCTCGCCCACCTTGACTCCCATTCCGTACTGCAGTGTCGTGCCGTCCGCGAGCGTCGATGGCGTGGTCATCTCGGCGTACGACTTCGGCGACAGCACCTTGCCGCCGTGCAGCGCCTTGAGCCAGATGACCAGGTCGCTGGCGGTCGAGCAGATCGCTCCGGGGGCGAAGACCCACGTGTAGTTCACCACCGGGGGGCGCCGGATCATCCCGTTCAGCATGTGGTAGCCGTGCGCGCGATGCGGGACGTTCGCCGAGCTATTGCAGTACATCGAGCGCTTCATTTCCAGCGGCTCGAAGATGTTTTTCTCGACGTAGTCTTCGTATTTCATCCCGCTCGCCTTCTCGACGACGAGGCCGAGAAGCCAGAAGCCGGAGTTGCTGTACGCTTGCGCCTCACCTGCCGGGAACCGGAATGGATCGAGCTTGATGAACTTGTACGCGGAATCGCGCGGAAAGCGTGGGGCAAAGAGATTGATCTCCCACTCCGGATCTTCGCCAAACCCATTGATACCCGACGTGTGACTCAGCAGATGGCGCAGCATGATCTTGCTGGCGCTCGCGCCCAGGAACGGCAGCCACTTCGTGATCTCATCGTCGAGGCTCAGCTTTCCCGCATCGCTCAGCTGGAGAATCGCGGCGGCGGCGAACTGTTTGGCGATCGACCCGACCTCGAACATGGCGTCCGTCGTCATCGGGACGTCCCATTCGACGTCGGCCTTGCCGTAGCCCTTTAGGAGTAAGGTGTCGTTGCCTTTGACGACGGCGGCCACGAGACCGACCGCCCGATTCTCCACCACACCGGCCCCCGCGATGGAGTCCAGGGTCTCGACCAGCGTTCGGCCGACCTGCGCGGCTGCGGTCGAGGCGACGATTGCGACGGCGCCCAGCGCGACGAGAAACGAGCGGAACCCGACCGGACCCAGCATGAGCTACCCTCCGCGAGAAGCGTGTCGCCGCTCTCCTTCACCCTGAAGAACGATCAAAGTACTTCATACTACAAAGTCTACTCGGCGGATGCAAGCTTTCCTTGGTTCCTGACCCGATCAGATGTATCCGAATACCGGCGGGAAGACGAACACGACGATCGCCGCCCAAGCAGCGTAGACCGGCACGTAGTCGTCTGCCGCCGTTCAGCAACCCCTACCGCCGCCCCGGCACCCGTCCAGATCTCGCCGACCGCCCGCGTGGTTGGAGGGCGACAGCGTGTATCCCCGCGGATGGCAAAGACGTCTGACTCCTTGGTCGCCGGCTTACCTCGACGCAATGCCGGCCGTCGAAGCCGCCGCTGCCGGTACGGCATCCCCGTAGCATCCGTGCGCGACTGGGAGCAAGGGCGGCGAGCGCCGGATGCGGCGGCGAGGAACTACCTGCTCGTCATCGCCAGGATGCCGTCGGAGGTAGCGCGGGCGCTCGGCGAGTCTCGGAAGCGAATAGCATGAACGGGGGGCGGCGAGCGCGCCCAGCCGCGGTGTGAGCTCCGACGCGTTCGGGCTACAAGCTAATTTCCGCCGGCGCCTTCGGAACGGGTCGAGCTGCCAATGCGCTCACGAACTCCACTCGATTCGAAGCATGCTTCACGGCCCCTATCCGGTTCGAGACTGCTATTGCCTCGGGACGCCATCCGATACGTCGAACCCGTGGCGCACCGCCACCTCGCGTACCCGCGGGTCGTTTAGCACCTTCTCGTATATCCATTCGTAATGCGTGATTCCCGCAAACGTTTTTCGTGCTGCCACCTCACCGACCAGGGCGGTCAACGCCTGGTACTCCATGTCGCAAACGAGGAGGTGGCGGTACGTGCTTCGGTCGTCTCGGGCGCCTCCGTCGGCGGACGAGGGCACATCGGGGAAGAGGGCTTCGAAGTCCCGCATGGCGGCCCAAAAGTCATCACGCCACGGCTCCTCCTCGAGCCAATGGAGCTGCTCGTGGACAAACGTGGACAGAAGTTCGAGTTCCTCGCCGAGTTGGCCAGTGGAAATCGTGAGGATCGGGTGGGAGTGGGAGATCTGATTCTCGTTGATTAGAACCCTTCGTGTGAGGATCCACGGCTCGAGGTTGTGCCTTCTCATCAGCGCGCGAAGCTCCGTGGCCATGACCGCCTCCGCCTCCGACCCATTCGCAAGACCGATCCAGACAACGCGCGGATTCGCGTCAGCGCTCTCCTGGGCCTCGGTGACCGCGACGAGAGAAGGCGATACGTCCCTCACCGCCTCGAGCAGCCGCCTCGTCGACTCCTCTAGCTCGACCCGGCCGTCGAGGTAGGGCTGCCAATGTTGCTCGAGCGGCTGACGGAGTTCCGGCCAGGCGCGATCGAAGAGTCCCTCACGGTACACGTACGGCTCGTAGTCCGTCACGCCACGCTCACTGAGCAGCGCTTGGACGACCTTGCCGGTGGTGTAGAACAGGATGGGGTGCCAGACTGTGCCTGGCAGCTGGTCGACACCCAGCGCGGCGGCCGCCTCGTCCAAGGCGCGCCACACTGCGCCGTTGCCCGGTCCGAGCACGGTGTGCGAAGCCTCGTGGAAGACCATCTCGAGCCCGGAGTCGTCGTCATACCCGGGATCGGTACTCGACATCACGATATGGTCGGGGTTGATGACGGTGTTCGCACCCGACGAGCTCGTCCAGCCGACGATGTCGACAGGGAACGGCGGGCGGTAAGCCTCTCCGAACAGGACTGCGAGCCGCGCGAGCAAAGTATCCTCGTGTGCATTGAGGCGTGGTACGAGCTGAGCAATGCGGGCGCGGTTCCGCGCATCGTGCTCCGGCCACCAGCAGCTCCGGTACGCGGGCGCCGCTGCGTGCAGATGCGTGAGTGTGGGAGCGATGGCGCTGTCGGGAATGAATTCGACATCCGAAAACCCTGCAAGCTCCCAACGCAGGGCCAGCATCAGGTCGTCGTTCCAGCGCTTACCGGCCATCGTCTGCCCGTAGTGATTCTGCGCGCGTTCGAACGCGTCTCGATCCGCGGGTGGCAGGCGCTCCAGACATTGCGCGGCGGTGTCGGCCTGTTCCTGCTGTTCCTCCGCACGTGTACGGTGCATCAGGAAATCATGTAGATTCAGAACGGGATCACTGTAGAACGCGAAGGCGCGGGTCGCAGCGACGAAGGATGCGGGGCGATCCGGCAGCGAGCCGTGACCCTCCTGCGCATGGCCGGGTGCGACGAGCATCAGGAAGGCCAGGGCCGTCACGTATGCCGGTTGCCGCATCGTCTTCCTCCGTGCTGAACGGTGTGTTCTCGCCCTTCGCTGAAGTCGCGAGGATATTGTAACGTGCGGGGCAGTGGCGTGTCTTGTACGAATCGGAACCGATGGTGACACTGGATCAGGCTGGAGCGGGCGCAGCTTCGGTGCGTCTCGTGCCGCCCTCGCCCGCGCTGCAAGAGCGCGTCCAGCACCTCTGGGTCGAAACGCCTGAGGCGGCCGGCGCCCAGGGCCTTGCAGCGTGGCGCATCGTCGCGGATCATTGCGGCCACCTTCTATACCACCGCTTGCGCGGCCCGGACGGCGTCGTGGCGCATCGGCTCGTTCTGGTTGGCTCGCGCACAACCGCCGTCGACAGCGACAAGCGCGGGCGACTGGCGACGGCCGGCGTTCGGCTTCAGCCGTGGTCGCTTCCCGCGCTGTTCGGGGCTAGCGCCGCCGAGCTCGCTGATCGTGCCGTCGCGCTCACGGATATACTGGGAAGCAGCGCGGCCGCACTAGCGGATCAGCTCGAGGCGGCGGCGCCCGAAGAACTGCCCACCGTCCTGGAACGATGGCTCTCCCCGCTCGCCGCGGCGACCAAATCGCAAGCCGAGCAGCACGCGTGTTACGCGGCGCGGTTGCTCGCTGGCGCGACGGCGTGCGGCGAGGCCGCGAGCAAGCTCGGGATCAGCTCACGCAGGCTGCGCTCCCTGATGCACGAGCAGGTCGGCCTCGCGCCGAAGGCCTTTGCGCGGATCGTCCGACTCCACCGCGTGCTCGAACGCGCGCGGGCTGCCGGCGGTGTCGCGTGCTGGTCGCGTATCGCTGCGGCGAACGCGTTCACGGATCAAGCCCATCTGATTCGTGAGTTCAGGGATCTGCTCGGTGAGACGCCGGGCGTGTGGGCGCGCCGTGCGTCAACGCTCCAGATGTAGGTAGAGATTGCCCTCAACGGTCAACGCCAACGTCTGTTCATACGATTTGTGAACACCCAATTGGCCGACCCGGGCACGCGTCGCGCGTTTTCGATTCGGGTACGCATATTGCTCACCGCGCCAGGCCTTCGCCGGGAGGCGGAGGCGTAATCCAGCACGGGAGGATGAAATGCGGGGAGCCTCACCCAACGGGGAGGCGTTCATGCCGAGAACGTTTCTTTCTGGCGCGACAAAGGCGCTTGGGATACTCACGTTTGCCGCCGCCGCGGTGATGCTGGGGCGCAGCCTTTTGATCGGCGCCGATCACACCGACGGACCGCTGGCCACGGGCGACCAGGCAGCGGATATCGCGGACGTGTATTCGTTCCGGAGCGGCGACGCACTCGTACTTGCCATGACGATCTCGAACGTGCAGCCGGCGCCCCAGATCCAGCTTGGCCAGTCGGTCCTCGATCCCGAAGTGCTCTACCAGTTCAAGATTGATGACGATGGGGACGCGGTCGAGGACCTCGTGATCCAGGCCATCGTCACCGGCCCACCCAACGACCAGAATCTCCACGTGGTCGGTCCAGTACCGCCGACCACGACAGGCACCACCGGCCGGCTGATCACGGACGCCCCCAGGACGAGCGTCAAGGTCAGCACGGGCGTGGAGCCGAACGTGGGGACCGGCAACGGGCTCACCGTGTTCGCCGGTGTGCGAGACGACCCGTTCTTCCTGGACCTCGGTCAGTTCCTCGCAGTCGTCACCGGCCAGGCGACGAGCTTCGTCGATCCAGGAACGGACTCTTTCGCGGGCCTCAACGTCTACGCGATCGTCGTCGAAGTCCCGCTCTCGATGCTGGGCGATCCCGCGAACCTGACCGTATGGGGGACGACCAGCCGATAGGGCTGTGTCTCCCGGTCTCCGCTCCCAACGACGCCTGAACCCAATGCCCGCCGGCAGGCCAGCGACGTCATCCATAGGAGAATAGCACGTGCGCGACCGAATGTTCAGTACAAGCTCGGTACGGGTCCTGATGTGTACGGCCGTCTTCGCCGCCGCCTGTGACGACACCACGGGCCCGGCTACGGACAACGACTTTGAATCGAGCCCGCTGTTCGCCGTAACCGTGATGCAGCTCGACCGCAATGGTTTGCCCACGATCAACGCCGCGTTTCTGTCCGAGGCGGCGGACCAGGAGTTGTACAACCGATCTGCTCCCGGCGATGATGACCAGTTCCTCGCCGTCGCCTCGGAGGTCATCCAAGCTCGCTACGGGCTCGATTCAGCACAGGCAGACGCGCTGGTGAACTTCGTGCTGCCAGACGTACAGCCGCTCGGCGATCTAAGCGGCTTCCCGAACGGCCGGCGGCTCCAGGACGATGTCATCGATGTGGAGCTCGGTCTGATCTACGGCGTCTTCGGGCCTGCGGTGCCGTCGCTCCAGAGTGATAACGTCGACGCCAACGATGTCCCCTTCCAGGGCGCTTTCCCGTACCTCGCCGCGCCGCACACGCCATGAGCCGGCATCGCGCGCGGTGGTCGGTAGACGGAGGCGGCCGCACATCGCGAACCGTGCCGGCGCACAGGATGGGCCGCGTGGTGGGGCTGGCCGTGACGCTGGTGGTCGCCGCCGGTCTCGTCGGGGCATTGAGCATCGGCAGAGGACGGGCTGAGGGCGCGGACCCTGAGCTCGAGGCGCGGGTGCTCATGGAGACCATCGACGCCTATGAACGACGGCTGCATGGCGACCCGCGCAACCCCATCG
>JBOHRM010000548.1:0-2552 GCA_050732715.1 Longimicrobiales bacterium | reverse complement strand
ATCAAATACACCCGGTATTCTCCCTCCTCGCGCCTTGCCAGGCGGGCGCCGCGCTCCGGGACTTATGCAATTAATCACTGTTACGGGACACTAGGCTGCGCCGTGCCGTCAATGACACTCCAATTTGACCATACTAAAGCGCCCGATCCACGAATTCGCGGTTCCGCACCTCGACGGGCACGTTCTCGAGCTCGAGTATGCCTTTCGCGCAGTGCTCCGACAGCCGCCGGAACGCCTCCTCGCCTTTCTCGGGCGTCGCGCGCAGCGGGTTGCCGATCGTGCCGCTCTCGATGAACTCGTGGTGGTCCATCGGGAAGCGGAAATACTTGTAGCCCTCGAATTCGACATCGGGCATGCCGTCCTTCTTGGCGAACGCACGCGGCAGCCAGTTCGGGATATGGGCCAGCGTGCGCTCGGCGCGCTCCATGCGCACCAGCTCGCGGTTGTGGGCCATGTCCTGCGAGGTCTCGAGCTCGCTCGCGTGCCAGCCCGGCGTTTCGTCGGGCGGGTTCTCCATCAGGCCGTCGAGGATGCCGACGTAGTTCTCCATGTACGGCACCACGAAGCTGATCAATGCGCCCGTCTCGTAGCGCAGTTTGCGCAGCACGGGGTCGACTACCTTGACGTTCGAGCCGTGGCCGTTGATGAAGTGGATGCGGTTGAAGCCGTGATGGATGAGGCTGCGTGCGACGTCGTACATGAGCGCGAGCAGGGTGCTGCTGCGCAGGGTGATCGTGCCGCGTCCTTCGCCCGGCCCGTGCATGTGCTGCGGTGAGTAGCCCATCCAGATCGGGGGCGTGTGGAGCACCGCGATCTGCTCCGAGATGCGTGCGGAGATCTCGGTGGCCGTGATCGTGTCCGTGTACAGCGGCAGGTGCGGGCCGTGTTGCTCCGTGCTCGCCATCGGCACGAGAACCGAGTCTTTGACCGCGAGGTATTCGCGGATATCAACGTAGCTGAGCTCGGCGAGGTTCCACGAGATGAACTTGCTGCGGAACTCGTCGTCATCCGTGGTAAGTCTTTGGATCTCTTTGTCCAGTGTGGCAACGGCCATGGAGTGTTTCTCCTGATCAGCTAGTCCGGAATTTCGAGTTTCGAGTCACGGTCACGAGTCACGAGTCACGAGGCCCGCGTCCAGACTCGCGACTCGGGACTCGCGACTCGCCAACTGGATGAACAGATCGGCCACCTGCTCGCCGCAGCGCGGATCGTTCACGTGCAGCTCGAGCGTATGGATCGGGAATCTCGAACCGAGCTCGGCGTGCAGCGCGTCGAGGAACGCCGCGTCGGTGTCCGGATCCCAGAACGGCCCGCCCGGCGCGTTCGGGATCGACAGTCCGCGCGTCGGCACGGCGATCGCAATGGGACCGCGGGCCGCGCCGAGCCGCTCGCCGAAGATGCGTGCGATCTCGAGCATCTCGTCTGGCGACGTGCGGACCAGCGTGTACTCCGGGTTGTGGTCGTAGACGGGCCGGCCCGCGAGCGATGCCGGCACCGCGCCCGTATGGAACACGCTGAAGTCGACGCAGCCGGGCACCACGACCTGCGGCAGGCCGAGCGCTCCCGCCCGACGGAGGCGGTGCGGGCCGCCATCGTGGATGCCGCCCACCAGCGGGTCATTGACTTCGTTCGTGGTGTAATCGATGATGCCGATGAACTGGCCGGTCTCCGCGAGCTCTTCCATCGCCGGTCCACCCACGCCGTTCGAGTGGAAGATCACCGCCTCGTAGCCGTGCTCGGCGAGCCGTTCCTTCACGCGCATCACCGCTTTGGTGGTGTTGCCGAGCATCGTGACGGCCACGTACTTAGCGTTCGCCGCCGGCTCGGGCAGCCCGCGGTGGCCGTGGTCGACGAGACCCTTCAGCGCTGCCGCGACGTTATCGAACACCGTGCACGCGATCGGGTTGAGGCCGAGGATGTCGACCACCGAGTGCACCACCATGATGTCGCTCGTGCCGATGAGCGGGTGAAAGTAATGCTTGCCGGAGGCGATCGGCGAGAGCAGCAGCTTCGGCACGCCCACGGGCAGCTGCATCATCGCGGCGGCGCCCATGACGGCGCCCTCGGCGCCGCCCATACTGAAGATCGCGTCCAGCCTGCCCTCGCGATACAGCGAGCGGCTGAGCGCCTTGACGGCCTCGCGCATGCCCTCGACCGCGCGGCCGCGGCTGCCCGCGTTCCGCAACGCTTCCAGCGTCGTACCGCCGTACGCCGCCACGGTCGCGTGGTCGATGTCCGGCTCGATGCCCAGCGGCTCACCCAGGATGCCGGCATCGACCACGGTCGTCGATAGCCCGAGCGCGCGCAACCGATCGCGAACGTAGGCGAACTCGATGCCCTTCGTGTCGAGGGTTCCGATCAGGACGACGGTTTTTCCCATGCCGCCCGGCCTCACTTCCGGGTTCCGAGTTCCGAGTTCCGAGTTGGCAATGCCCGCTTCGCTGTTGAAATTGAGCGGCGGCATCTCACGATTCACGCCGCCGCACCAACGGCGCTACTAGGGGTGTTGCGGTCCAGCTCTGCGTCGTGCGCACGAAGCGCGGCGACCAGCA
>JBOHRM010000547.1:0-4167 GCA_050732715.1 Longimicrobiales bacterium | reverse complement strand
TCACCGTACTCCTGACATCGAGTACCAGTGGCCCGTAGCCTTATATCCTATGTCCATTCTGGTACCGGCGAATCCATTCCTCGCTCCAGGCATCGAAACTACCGCTTTCGATCCGCTCGCGCGCCCGCTGCGCCAAGCGGATCAAGAACCGCAGATTGTGCACCGAGATCAACCGTTGCGCCAACAGCTCGCCCGCCACGACGAGGTGGCGGACGTATGCGCGTGAATACGTCGTGCACGCGTAGCAGTCGCATGCCGAATCGATCGGCCGCTCGTCGCGCTGGAACCGAGCGGCCTTGAGATTCACCTGGCCTTCCTCTTCTACCCACGCCGTTCCGTTTCGGCCGTTGCGCGTCGGCGCGACACAGTCGAACAGGTCGAAGCCGCGGCGGATGGCTTCGAGAAGGTCATCAGGATAGCCCACGCCCATGACATACCGCGGCCACGCGTCTGGGAGATCGGGCGCAATGACGTCGAGCATCTCGAACATCACCGGCTTCGGCTCACCCACCGAGAGCCCGCCGATCGCGATGCCGCGCCAGTCGCCGGTCTCGCGGATGCGCCGGACCGCGTCACGCCGCAGGTCCGCGAACGTCGAGCCCTGGGCGATCGGCAGCAGCGTCTGCGCCGGAGAAGACTCCCACTCCGCCGCACGGCCAAAACGCGCGAGGCCTTCGGGCGTGGCCCGATCGGGTTCCTGCGCAGAAGCAACCCCCCTTCCCCCCGCGCACGGCGGCGGCCTCCGCTCCGGAGCGGATCCCCCCTCCCCCGCGAACGGTGCCGGCCGCGGCGGCGGAGACAATCCCCTCTCCCCCGCACGGGGGAGAGGGTCAGGGTGAGGGGGTCTCAATGCGGCGCCTTCAGCTTCCAACTCCGCGAACCGCCGACGGCAGCGTTCGAGCCAACGCAGCGTCCGTTCATGCGCCTCCGTCGCGAGCGCGCGGTCGGCCTTGCCCGGCGGACACTCGTCGAACGCCATGACAACGTCCGCGCCGAGCGCACGCTGCACGTCGATCACGTTCTCGGGCGTGAAGAGGTGGAACGAGCCGTCGATGTGGCTCTGGAACCGCGCGCCGTCCTCGGAAATCTGCCGGGTCTCCGCAAGACTGAAGACCTGGAACCCGCCCGAGTCGGTGAGCACCGGCCGCGGCCAGCTCATGAACCCGTGCAATCCGCCGAGCTCGTGGATCAGCTGGTGACCCGGTCGCAGATAGAGATGATAGGTGTTGGCGAGCACAATCTCGGCGCCGAGCTCGAGCAGCTCGTCGCGCGAGACCGTCTTCACGGAGGCCTGCGTGCCCACCGGCATGAACGCCGGTGTGCGCACGACGCCGTGCGGGAGCCGCAACGTGCCGGCGCGTGCCGCACCGGCGCGGCTCTCGATCTCAAACTCGAACATCCAAGAGCGGCCTTCCGAGTCAACTACCACCGCCAAAGACGGTGGCTTGGGGGTCGCCCCTAGGGCTCGTGTTTGGGCCCGTCCCGGAACAGGTCATAGTTCTTTCGCTGACGGCTCTTCTTCGCGTTCCCGCTCCCTCCTGGTACTGCACGTACCGGCGGATCATCTCCTCCGCCACGCCCACCGTGCTCACAAAGTATCCTCGGGCCCAGAAATGATTCCCCCAGTACGGCTTCCCATGAGCGGAGCGTCGAGGTTGCCGAAACGGATGAATCCGTCCGCGCGCGGCGTCGAGGTCGCGATAACGCTCCGTTGCGGCGCGAACCTCGTTCAACATCCGATCGAGCTCGGATGGAGTCGACGTTGAATCGTTGCCGGCGTCGGCGTGCTCGGCAACCCGTTCAAATGATGACCATCGCGTCGCCGTAGGAATAGAAGCGATAGCCGTGCTCGACCGCTTCGCGATACGCGCGCATCACGAGGTCGTGGCCGCCGAACGCGGCGACGAGCATCAGCAGCGTCGAGCGCGGGAGGTGGAAGTTCGTGATCAGCCGGTCGACGGCGCGGAACTGATACGGCGGGCGGATGAAGAGCGAGGTCCAGCCGCTCGCGGCACGGATGCGGCCCGCGTCGTCCACTGCCGTCTCGAGCGCGCGAGTGACCGTGGTCCCCACCGCCCACACGCGGCCTCTCGCCGCACGCGATCGCGTGAGCGTCGCGGCCGCCGCATCGGGAACCGAGAACCACTCCGCGTGCATCTCGTGCCGCGCCGGGTCGTCGACCTCAACCGGCCGGAACGTGCCGGCCCCGACGTGCAGGATGACGCGCGCGATGTTCACGCCCGAACGTTCGAGGTGCTCGAGCAACGCGGGCGTGAAATGCAACCCCGCCGTCGGCGCGGCGACACTGCCGCGCTCGCGGGCATACACCGTTTGATAACGCTCCGCGTCCTCCGGCTCGTCGGCGCGATCGATGTACGGCGGCAACGGCACGTGGCCGTGCCGCTCGATCGCGGTCTCGACATCGAGCGGCGTAATGAGCCGCACGAAACGCGTGCCGTCCGGCGCGACGCCGAGAACCTCGATCCGCAGCGCGTCCGAGATCTCGACCACGCGGCCCGCCTTGAGCTTCGCGCCCGGTCGAACGAGCGCCTCCCATGCTTCGCCTCGCTGCCCCCCCACCGGCCGCAACAGCAACACCTCCGCCTCGCCGCCGCCTCGACGCCGGCCGAGCAGGCGCGCACGGAACACACGTGTCTCGTTGAGGACCAACGCATCACCCGCCGGGATCAAATCAGGCAGCTCTCGGAAGACCCGGTGCTCGAGCACACCGCCGTCGCGGCGCACGACCAGCAGGCGGCTCTCGTCACGGCGAGCGGCCGGGTGGCGCGCAATCAGGTGTCGGGGTAACGGATAGTCGAACGCCGAGGTAGGATAAGGCGCGGCGGGATCAGTTTCCCGGCTCACCGACGAGGCGGCCTTCCTTCAGCTCACGAAGCTGCTTGACGCGATCGAGCAGCACCCAGACCTCATCACCGTCCCCGCGACACTCCGTGATATAGCCGATGATCAGCCGCTCGAGCGGGTGCGTGCGCGGATCGTTCCGGCGATCGTAACGGAAGCAGATCTCGCCCAGATCGACGTCGAACTGCCGCTCGAGCCGACGCAACACCGCGAGCCGCTCCGCGACTTCGGTCGCGCCCGCCTCGAGCAGCGCGCCGCGCATGCGGCGATGCGAATTGCCGTGCTGTGTGAAGCGCGCGGCCAGCATGCGGCAATCCGAAGCAGTGATACAGACGACGTCCAATTCCACCTTCGCGGTCGAGCGAGACATGCTCATGAATATCGTTCGGGCGGATCTCCCTGTAAAGGAAGCGCGGCCGATCTTTGGCCGACCTGCCTATCCCTCGAACAGATTCGGCTGCGCCGTCGAGCCATCGAGACGGGAGGGCGGAAGCGCGTAGCCGAAGCGGCGATAGGCGTTGTTCGTCGCGACGCGGCCGCGCGGCGTACGCTGGAGGAATCCGTTCTGGATGAGGAACGGCTCGTAGACCTCCTCGAGTGTACCGGCGTCCTCGCCGACGGCGACGGCGAGCGTGGCCAGCCCGGTCGGGCCGCCTTCGAAGTTCTCGATCAACGCCCTGAGGATGCGAGCGTCCATCTCGTCGAGGCCGTACTCGTCGACATCGAGCATCTGGAGCGCCTCGGCGGCGACCTCGCGCGTGATGACACCGGAAGCGCGCACCTGCGCGTAGTCGCGCACGCGGCGGAGCAGTCGATTCGCGACACGCGGCGTGCCGCGCGCGCGCTGGCCGATCTCGTCGGCGCCTTCCGCCGTACACTCGACCTGCATGACCTCCGCGCTGCGCGTCACGATCAACGCGAGATCCGCGGCGGAGTAGAAGTTGAGGCGATGGACGATGCCGAAGCGCGCACGCATGGGCGGCGTGAGCAGGCCGTACCGCGTGGTCGCGCCGACCAGCGTGAACGGCTCGAGCGGAACCGGCACGGTCTGCGCCTTCGGGCCCTCCGACAAGCGGATCTCGATGCGGAAATCCTCCATCGCCGGATAGAGGAACTCCTCGATGATCGGACGCAGCCGGTGAATCTCGTCGATGAAGAGGACGTCGCGCTCGCGCAGGTTCGTGAGGGTGCCGACGAGGTCGCCCGGCTTCTCGAGCACCGGGCCCGACGTCGTCTTGAAGTTCACGCCGAGCTCTCGCGCGATGAGCATCGCGAGCGTCGTCTTGCCGAGTCCCGGCGGCCCGT
>JBOHRM010000546.1:0-2864 GCA_050732715.1 Longimicrobiales bacterium | reverse complement strand
GTGCTCGACCTCCAGAGCCGCCGCCTCCTCCGGGTCGGGCGGCAGACCACCCCTGCGCCGCACGTCAGGCTCCGCCCGCGGGGCGCGGTGCGATCCGCGCCACAGCGTCCACATACTCCACCCAGCGGGTCTCCTCCCGCTCGAGCGCCGCCCGGCCCGCTCCGGTGAGCCGGTAGTACTTGGCCTTCCGCCCCTTCTCCGAAACGGCCCACTCGCTCGCCAGCCAGCCGCGCCGCTCCATGCGATGGAGGGCGGGATAGAGCGCCCCCTCCTCGATCACGAGCTGCTCGTCGGTCGCGGTCCGGACGAAGTCGAGGATGGCGAAGCCGTGGAGCTCGCCGCCGGCGGCCAGTGTCTTGAGGACCAGAAGATCCAGCGTGCCCTGGACGACGGTCAGCGGAGGCCGATCCATCGGTTTCGTCCCGTTCTGCGTGGATTGTGCCTAATGCGTTTAGGCCATCGAATCCCAAGATAGGAGCCTAAATGCTTTAGGTCAATATCGGAGCATCTCGGCCTGCGCTTTCGTCCGCCGCGCTCACTCCGCGCCAAAAGTGGTTTCTGAGGATGCTTGACCGCTACCCGGGCCGCTCGTCGTCGATCACGTGTCGCAGGTAGCGGCCCGGGGCGTCGAGGAACAGCCGCCAGTTCCGTACGAGGTCCAGGTCTTCCCATGTGCATTCCCGCAGGCCCCACTCGCCCACCTCGAGGATGCGCGCGCCGGGGATCGACGCGACGACCGGCGAGTGGGTGGCGACAACCGCCTGGCCGCCGCCGACCGCGATGTCGTGCAGCGCACCGACTAGAGCCAGGCAGCCGCTGAACGATAACGCCGATTCCGGCTCGTCTAGGCAGTAGAACCCTGGCGAGTTGAAACGCGTGCGGAGTATCTCGAGGAACGACTCCCCGTGGCTCATCTCGTGGAAGGCCGAATCGCCGTACCTGCTGGGGTTCGCCTCCAAATAACTGAAGAAGCCGTGCATGGTCTCGGCTCGCAGGAAGAACCCCCAGCGTGGAGCACCGACGCCTCGGCTGAGGTGCAGCGTGCGGTGCAGGTCCGACTCGGTGGGCCGGGTGGAGTGCCGAGCGCCGGCAGAGCCGCCTTCAGGCGAGAACCCGAACGCGAGCCCGATGCCCTCCACCAGAGTGGACTTGCCGCTTCCGTTCTCACCGACGAGAATCGTGATTGCGGAGAGGTCCAGGCCGTGGTCGATCACGTGCCGCATCGGCGGCAGGTTCCAGGGCCACGCCTCGAGATCGACCTTGAGGTCCGGCGCCGGCCGGAACTCCACGCGCCGCACCGGCAGCGAACCAAACATCCCATCCGCCTTGTCGTCTATGAGCGTCTCCTCTTGATCGGCTCGGGAGGTGAGACAACGCCCCGCTCGAACGCGCGGACGCCCCCGGGTCACACCCGAGATGCTCAGAGCAGCGCCGGGGTTTCCGCCAACCTGGTTGCAATCCGACCGAGCGCCAGCACTACCGCGTCTTCGTTGCCGTTTACGCCCGAGCGAGACCCTGCGCACGAACGCAGCGGGCGGGAGCCCGCGCGCCTGGGCTTGTGTGACGACTCCGTCCCACTCGTGATCATGATAACGGATTTTCCGCACAGTTCGACGCCTCGAGGTCGAGGCCTGGCCCATATCGTTCTCCGTCGAGCTAAGTTTGGGAGGGCCGCGGAGGTGGCGCGGATGCAGGCGCTGGTCGACGCCGCGCGTGCGACGCGGGCATTGGGGCAGACATGACTGGGCGAGGCGACATTCTGACGGGAGTGCGTGATCTCATGTCGACGTGGTCGAATGAACTGCTCATCTCGGTGCGGACGTTGGCGCGGCGGCCAGGGTTCACGCTGGTCGCCATCGCGACGTTGAGGCTCGGCATCGGCGCGACGGTCGCGATCTTCGCGGTGATCAACGCCGTTTTGATCCGTCCGCTGCCGTACCCGGAGCCGGACCGCATCGTGTTGATCAACCATCACGCGCCCGGCCTCGAGTTCAATGAAATGCAGAGCTCGGGGGGCACGGTGCGCTTGTACCGGGACCACGCTCGGATGCTTGCGTCCATCGGCGTGACCACCGGTGGGGCAGCCAACCTGCTCGGCGGCGATCGCCCCACGCGCGTCGAGGTGCGAAACGTCTCACCGGAGTTCTTCGACGTCGTCCGGATGGAGCCGCTGCTCGGCCGGCGGTTCCTAGAAGCCGACGCCGAGCCGGGCGCTCCACCGGTCGCGATCCTGACGCACGACGGCTGGCAGGCGCACTTCGGCGGTGTGCGCGACATCCTCGGCCGGACGATCGAGCTCGATGGCACACCCACGGAGATCGTGGGCGTCATGCCTCCGGAATTCAGCCCGATCTACAGCAAAGATGCGATCGCGTTGCGGCCGTTCTATGTGGATCCGAGTGCGTTCGGTTCGTTCGGCCTGACCGCCATCGCGCGGCTGGCGCCGGGCGTTGGCCTGGACGACGCGCGCCGCGAGGCCGAAGCGCTGCAGGCACGGCTGCTGGAGCTGTTCCCGGACCTGCCGGCGGACTTCCTCGAGCAGGCGGGCTGGCGGGTGAGCCTGACACCCTTGCGAGATGCGATGCTCAGTGCAGGCATCCCGCTCGGGGGCCACCGCGACGTGCGGACTATGCTGTGGGTCGTGTTCGGCACCGTTGCGTTCGTGCTGCTGATTGCGTGCGCGAACGTCGCAAACCTGTTCCTGGTTCGCACGGAGGGCCGGCGGCGTGAGCTCGCGGTCCGCAGCGCGCTCGGCGCATCGCACCGCCGGCTCGCCGGGAGCATCCTCTCCGAGACGGTGCTGCTCGGCGCGGCCGGCGGTGCCGTCGGCGTGGTGCTGGCGACGGTGGGCGTCCGGCTGCTCG
>JBOHRM010000545.1:0-1615 GCA_050732715.1 Longimicrobiales bacterium | reverse complement strand
GCACACGCTCGAGATCGCCGAGGCGCCCGAGCACCGCCTGCCTCGCCGCGTCCGGGTCCATGCCGCGAGCGATGTGGTCACGAACACGCTCCTCGACGTGGAACTCGAGCTCGTCGTCGACGTCCGCGGCTGGATCCCGTTGGAAGCAACGCCGCAACCGTCGCAACGGTGATCGGTTTCCCATCATTCCTCCCGCAGCGCCTCCGTCGGCTGCACAGAGAGGCCTCGCCGGGCCGGGCCGAGCGCCGCCAATAGGCCGACGCCCATCATGAGCGCCGAGACGATGGGTAAGAGAATCAAGGACTTGCCGCCCATGATGGACCCGCCCGTTGCCGATTCGAGCGCGGCCGCCAGAATGAGCCCGACCACCACGCCGATTCCGAGCTGCCCGGTGGCTCGCCCGAGAATGCTCGTGAGGACGCGGCGAGGCCCGGCGCCGAGTGCGGCGCGTATCCCGATCTCGCGCCGGCGCCTGGCAACGGTGAACGACATCATGGCATAGATCCCGGCGGCCGAGAGCAACAGGACGCTCAGCGTCACCGCGACGACTCCGATTGCGGTCATCCGCAACGCCTGCTGCGTCAGGCGCCGCGACTCGGCGACGCCCATCAGATCGTGGAGCTGGAGGCCCGGATCGACGTTCGCCGCGATGTTTCGGAGCCGCGTCGTGAACGCTGCGGGGGCGCCCCTCATCCGGATGATGAGGTGGAGCCATTGTGCCTGACCGCGCGTAATGGGGTGGTAGAGGTTCGGGGAGTCCTCGTACGTGAAACTCATCGGAACAGGGAAGTCGGGCACGACGCCCACGATCTGGAACCAACGGCGTTCTCCGATATAGCCTCCACTCCCGTTCCCGGTCCGGTCCACGTACCAGATGCGTCGGCCGAGGACGTTCGCGCCGCCTGCAATACGATCCGCAAACGTCTTGTCGACGATGACCGCGTTCGAGCCATCGCGCGTGTCGGACTCCACGAACGTCCGCCCGGCCAGGATCGGAACGTCAAACATCTCGAGCAAGCCGACGCCGACGTTGTTGATTCCTACGCGATGTCGCACGGCTTCCTGTCGCACGCGCCCGGCCAGGTCCTCCGAAGGCGTCTCGTTGCTCTCGACCTCGATCCAGGACTGCGCTTCCGTGCCCGGGTATCGGGTCGCGAAGGTGACACCGGCGACGCCGGGCTCCGCTTCGAGGCGGCGCCGCAGCGCGTCAGCACGATCGGCGAAGCGTGCCACGAATGCACGCTCGTATTCCTCGGGCCACTGCGCTTGTGGGGTTCCGTCGCGTTGCATTGAAAGCGCCGCGCTGATGAACTCATCGGCTGCATAGCCCGGATCGCGCGTGCCGAACCTCACCATCTCGTCCGTATAGAAGATCGCCCCGGGGAGCACTGCCACGGCGATCGCGACCTGCACCACGATCAGCGCGGTCCACGTCCGGCCGAGCTGCATCTGCGAGCCGCGCGATGACAGTTGCTGGAGCCCGGCTTGTATGCGTTTGCCGGTCGCCTTGAGCGCGGGAAGCACACCCACGATCGCGCCGCCCGCGATGGTGAGTCCGGCGACGTAGGCGATCAAGCCAGGCGAAAGGCCGAGGTCGAACCAGAACGGGAGCTCG
>JBOHRM010000544.1:0-8469 GCA_050732715.1 Longimicrobiales bacterium | reverse complement strand
GGAGTGGGTGGCACTTCCTCTTCTAGCTTGGCGAGAACTCCCTTCGCTGGTAGCCCGTCTGGGTAGTCGAGGAGCACTCGGAAAATGCCACGCTGCAATTGACCAACCCGCTCCCGCGTGATTTCAGCCATCGTCGCTCCTAGCTCGACGTCCGTTCGGCTCAGTCTGCTCAATTCGCTACGCGGATGCAACACCCTCTGCGGCTACGTTGAAGCCACCGAGACCGCAACCATGCGGGCGCGAAGGCGCGCTCCTGGGCACCGGCGCTTAACGGCGCGGCCGTGCTCGCGAGTTTGATCCCCGCTGTCCGCGCCGCCGCCGCGAGGGCGCGGGCCGGTTGGAGGAACGAGGAAGGTCCGGTCACCCATCGAATGAAGCCGCCGGATCGTGCTCGTCATCGACCCGCCACTGCGGATTCCACACGACCTCCCACAGATGTCCATCGGGGTCATGGAAATAGCCCGCGTAACCGCCCCAGAACGTGTCGTGTGCTTGTTTCACGATCCGCGCACCAGCATTGCGGGCTTCCTCCATGACGTCGTCCACCTCGTCCTTCGACGATACGTTGTGACCCAGCGTGAATTCAGTAGAACTCGGCGAAGACTCCGCAATGCCGGAGTCATGCGAAATACTCTTCCGCGGCCAGATCGCCAACCTCACGCCGGCCTGCAGATCGAAGAACGCCACTGCCCCGTGTTCGAACTCGGTGCCGACGATTCCTTGCGTCGGCAGCCCAAGCCCGTCGCGATAGAATCGGAGCGATCGGTCCAGGTCGTCGACTCCGATCGTGATGACGGTTATTCGTGGCCTCATCGTTTCTCAAACGCGGTTCGCGCGTTAGGTCTGCGCCTCGTGATATACTATCTTTCCGACCAGACTGCGAGCTCGTTGCCGCTCGGATCCTCGAAGTGGAATCGTCGGCCACCAGGAACGTCGAACGGCTGCTTTGTGATCCGTCCACCCGCTTCGCGGACTCTCGCGAGCGTCGCGTCGAGGTCATCGGAGTACAAGATGACCAGCGAGCCCGTCGCTCCCTCCGGCGCCGGCCGGAGTCCGCCCGCCTCACCGCCACCCTGCTTCTGTATACCGGCGTATTCACGCCCATAGTCATTGAACGTCCAGTCGGAGGCCGCCTGATAGAACCGCTTCGACTGCGCCAGGTCGGCGACGGCTAACACGACATAGTCGATCGCGTGATGAACGTGACCGTCCTTTGTCACCGTCGTTGCCTCCTTATGAGTGCATGGACCGGCTGAGCGAGCGCCATCGGCAATCGTCGCCACGGTGGTGAGTTTCCGGGATCCTGATCCGGCGGTTCCGGTCCCGCCGTTGTGTTTTGATCCCAAACACCGCTGCGCGGCCGAACGCTAGGGGATCCGGGCGCCCACCTACCTGTTTCCATTCTCTCACCGCCTCCGTTCTCAGCGCCCGCGGGAGAGGAGGTCGGGTGCATGGAGATCGTCGTCCGACAACGCTCCCAGCACCCGGAGGCAGGCCATGCACGTCACTCCGACCATCGCCGTCCCTGCTCCCGTGTGGTGCAACGGCTGGCAGCCGAGGCCGACCACGGGATTAGTGCCTCGAGGAAGCCGATCGCATCGCCGAGCACTTCGTTCACCGTGGTACGCTTCGGCCGGAGCGCAGCGCCACGAGACAGGTGCGCACGATCTTCGCAGCACCCGCCTGGACTTGCTTGCAATGGTGCGATCGCTCATGATGATGTGGTTTCAACATCAGGAGGTCGGCATGAATTCGTACGTCGAGGTCAACCCCAAGGTGATGATGGGCAAGCCCGTTGTCCGCGGCACGCGGATCACCGTCGAGAACATCCTGGAACGTCTGGGCGCCGGCGAAACGGTCGAGGATATCCTCGAGGCTTATCCGCAGCTATCCGCCGAGGAGATCCAGGGCGCGCTGGCATTCGCGGCGGAGGCGCTCAGCGGCGAAGTGGTCTACCCACTTCCCGAAGAAGCCGCTTGACGTTCCTTTGCGACGCCGATGTCGATGGCCCATTGGTCCGGCGGCTGCGGGATGACGGCCATGACGTCTCCTACATGACGGAGATCAAGGCCAATAGCACCGACGAAGAGGTCCTTGCACTCGCGAGCGGCAAGCACGCGGTTCTGATTACGCGAGATAAGGGTTTCGGCCGGCTCGTATTCCAACAAGGGCTGGCGTCGTCAGGTGTCCTGCTGATCCGTCTCGCAGGCGTGCCAATGGCCGACCGTGCCGAGCTCTTGTCGCGCACCGTACAGCAGCATGGCAGCGAATTCATAGGCGCCTTCTCAGTACTGACTCCTGCGGGGTTGCGGATCCGCCCGCGTTTGGGTTGACCGCGACGCGGATTGTCGCTCAATGCGCGGTCTCGGGAGCGGCGCCCTTCCCTTCCCCGATTCCTCTGCGAGGGGTTCAGCTGATGGACCCCTCGCTCTTTCTGCCCCTTCCACTCGCCCTGAGCCGACTCGTGATCCAACTCGCCCGACTCTCGGGATTGAGTATAGCACGCGGAAGGAGTTGACATGGATGAAGCACGCGGAGAGCGGCTGGTCGAGCGCCTGATGACCTATACGCTGGATGTGGGAGGCCAGATCGTCGTGGTAGAGCATGTCCCGGCTCGGGTGAACGAGGAAACAGGGGAGCGATTTTTCGCACCCGAAACCGTCGAGAGGCTCCAGGAGATCATTCGGGAGAGGCGAGAGCCGAGCCGAATCATCCAAGCACCTGTGTTCGACTTCGCGGCATAGAGCTGTTGGAGCTCGGCTGCACGCCATAGAGCGCCCGCTCGCTCTGTGGTGACCTCCGCCATCCTGATCCGCGGTTCGGATTCTGAGCGCGTTCCACGCTCTGCGGATGCCGCCCCCGAATTCCGCCGTTTGTGTTTGGATCCCAAACGCCGGCGATCGTCGCTCAGGTATAAGCAGCGCCTCTGCGCTTCTTCAGTTCCGCTACGGAAGCTTGAGCGGTCACAGAGTCTCAAGCCGGCCCGCACGTGCGATGGCTCGACGTGCTCGACCACGGAGGGAAATCGAGTCCTACCCGGGCGACCAAAGCGAGCACGCGAGCGCGCGCTCACGAGCCGGCTCCGCCGCGCGAAGATTGGCCGCGGTATGTCCGGTGGGCCAGCGATGAATCCGAGGCTCAACCGGCGTCGAGCAGGTTCTGGATCGCCGCACTCGGAGCGTCGCTCTTGACGATCTCGATCCCGCGCTCGCAGTCGCGCCGGTTCGCGTAGCCCTCCGCGGAATCCGCAACGATCTCGCCGTTGTTCGCGCGGAAGCGCCAACGGTACTCGTCACTCGCGTCCTGGTAGATCTCAAACTCGGCCATCACGACCTCCTGGCATCGGGAACGGTGTCGATCATGCCCCAAGATGGACGACCGTCTGCCACGTTTCGGTGCACCCCCGGCCACCATCCTGTCAAACGCTCGTAACGCTGAGACGAAGGTGCCAACACTTCGCTTCGCCGACAATCACCCGATGATCGCTCGTCCTGTTTCAAGCTCAATTCGCGCGATACGATGCGGGTAGCCGAGGAAGCGCAGCCACACCACACCAACATCGAAGGGAGGGTCGTCATGGCCAGGGCGTTTACCGTGAAAGGGGGAGGAAGTCCAGGGCCGCAGCCGCGATTCGACGCAACAATGACGGAACTGTCCAGAATCTCAACGAATCCATCCCGGATGGCGACACCATAGCAGTCCACATCGCGGGCAGCGCAGCGGTGCGATTCCTCGGCATTGACACCCCCGAGAAGTCCTTTCAGCAACCCCTCGGCGGCGGAGCGGCCCTCAATGGCGAGCCGTGGGAGTCGTATCTCACGGACCCGTTCGCTTCGGCACTCCCTGCCTATGCGCTGGACCCCGAGCTGATCGCGCATCTGAAGGAACGCATCGGTCCTGGCAAAGCGGCGAACCATCACCGCCATGCCGAGGCCGCGGGTGAAGCACTGAGGAGTCTCGTAGCAGCCGATATGAACGAGACGGGCCAGGATCCTGAAACGTTCGGCTACTACCTGTCCTTCTCGTACGAAGTATTCGACTCGTTCGCGCGATTCCTCGCATTCATCAATCGAGATCAGCCCGATCCCAACGAGCCAGGTCCACGGCCTCTTACCTACAATGAACGAATGCTGGAACGCGGCCGTGCGCTCCCGTACTTCATCTGGCCCAACGTCAACCCGTTCCGCGAAGCTGCTTCAGTCGTCGACGCCGTCATTCCACCAGGCGGGGCCAATGCCGTCGCCGAGACGGGAGCCCTGAAGCGAGCCCGCGACTTTCGTAAAGGCCGCGCGCGAGGCACGCCTCGGCGTATTCGACGCCACCGACTCGCTCGCGTTCGAGGCATTCGAGATCCGGTACCTCGGCCGTCGCTCGCCACCGAGTCGAGCCGTGATCGATCTCAGCAAGAGCGACGACACGATCCTGCGACCCCAGAGCTATTTCAAGATCCCCAATCCGGAGGACCGACTGTTCATCTCCGCGGAGTTCATCTCCCTTTTTGCGGCCAGAGGGTGGCGATTGCAGGGGTTCGAATAGTCCGAGGCGCCGATGTGTGTGACGCCCCGAGGTAGATTGGGCGATGGCTTCGCACGGGATGCGGTTGGGCCACACCGCTCCGGCCGCGCGACCTAGGTAGGTGAGGATCGTCCGGAGTCCTCCAGATGCAGACCCGCGACGTCGATCAGCCGAGCCACTCGTTCTTGGTCGCCCAGCTCGACCAGCGCGCCGTCCGCCTCGACCGGGAGAGTAGTACTGAACGGGCGTCGGCCGCCATGTCCGCCGATCATTCCTCGTAGCGCGAAGCGAACGTACCGTCGCAGCTCACCCCACCAAGTGCAACGCGGCAAGCGATCGCGCTGTCTCATACCTTGACGTTCGACAACAAGCGGCCTCATCTTGTCGTTGTCGAATGTCTAGGTATTCCGAGGGATTTCGGCGGTGGATCACGCCCCACAGAGCAAGGTGATCGGACGATGGAACCGCTACGGTTGATCGAGCGCTTGCGGCACCGATTGCGTGCGCTTCTCCACCGCTCTCGCTTCGAGCGTGACGTGGACGAAGAGATGCGGATCCACCTGGAGATGGAGGTTGAGGACCGCATCCGGAGCGGGATGACGCCGACGGAAGCACGTCGGACGGCGCTGCGCGACTTCGGGCAGGTTGATGGCCACAAGCAGGACGCCCGGGCAGCGATCGGTCTCCGTGTGTGGGACGAGGCGGGCCGGGGGTTGCGGATCAGTGCTCGCTCGCTGATCCGGAGCCCCGCCTTCACGATCACCGCTGTGCTGTCGCTGGCGGTGGGGATGGGCTTCAATGCGGCCTTCTTCAGCGTGATCGAGGCGCTGCTGCTGCGGCCCCTTCCCGTGCATGCTCCGGATGAGCTCGTCCTGCTCGCGCGCGATCCCGCGCAGCCGACGTCCCGCTTCACCTATCCCGAATACGAGAGGATCCGCGATCACGAGCAGACGCTCGCTGGAGTAACGGCCTTCGGCGGCGGCCGGATTGCAAGCTTCCGCGCGCTAGGCGGCTCCGGGGCGGAGGCCGCCGAGGTCGCGCGCGTGCACCTGGTGTCTGGCACGTACTTCGGCGTCCTGGGCGTGCCGCCGGCGGCGGGGCGCGTCTTCACCGCCGACGAGGGCGAAAGGGACCCGGACGCGAGTCCCTACGCGGTACTGAGCCATCGGTTCTGGCAGCACCGTTTCGGCGGTGACCCCGCGGTCGTGGGGCGGCAGGTCCGCCTGAACAGTACGGCCTTCACCGTGATCGGCGTCGCGGCGGCGGACTTCGACGGCGCGGAGGTGGGGGCGGCGCCCGACCTCTTCGTGCCGCTCTCGATGGAGACTCGGGTGAGCTCCGTTCCGCCCACGCGCTGGAACGCGCCGGACCGGGCCTGGCTGACCGTAGTGGGACGTCGTCCGCCGGGAGTACCCGACGCGCGGATCGCCGCCGACGCGAGCGCCCGGTTAGCGGAGGTCGTGCGGGAGGTGGCCCCCGCCATCGCCGCCGCACGTGCTTCGGGGATGCTTGGAGCCCACGAGAAGCTGCCCGACCCCCGCGCCGTGGTGCTACCGGGCGGCCGCGGAACATCGGGACTCCGGGAGCAGGCGTCGCGGCCGCTCTTCCTTCTCTGGGCCGGCGCGGGAATCGTCCTGCTCATCGCCTGCGCGAATGTGGCCGGACTCTCACTGGCACGGGCGCTGAGCCGGGAGCGCGAAACGGCGACCCGGCTCGCACTCGGCGCGACCAGCGGCCGCCTCGTCCGGCAGTCGATCGCCGAAGGCCTTCTCCTGTCGCTGGCGGCCGGCGTGGTCGGACTCGCTCTGGCGTTTGCGGGGGCGCACCTGCTGATGGGCCTCTTGCCGACCGGAGGCGCGCCGCCCGCGCTGGATCTGTCTCCGAACCCGCGGATTCTGGTCTTCTCGGCTGTCGTATCGCTGAGCGCGGCGCTGCTCTGCGGGCTCCTTCCCGCCCTGCGCGTATCCCGATCGGATCTCGTACCGACGCTGAAACGCGGGGGCACGGATGCGGGCCGGTCCGGCCGTCGCCGGGTCGACTCGCGCCGGGCGCTCGTCGTCGCACAGATCGCGCTTTCCCTCGTGCTCCTCGTCGGCGCCGGGCTCTTCGCACGCACTCTGCGGAACCTGCGCACGGTCGACCTCGGGTTCTCCCCCGAGCGGGTCCTCCAAGTCCAGGTGCAACCGAACCAGCTCGGCTACGCGGAGGGGCCCCGGCTCCGCGTGTACTACCGGCAGCTCCGGGAGCGGATCGCGACGATCCCCGGCGTGAGCGCAGTCAGCGTCGCCGACGAGACGCCGCTGCAGGGCCAGAGGCAGTGGACGGATGACATCGCGGTCGGAGGAGGCGAGGGAACGGCGGTGCACCGGATACTGGATCTGAACGCCGTCGGCCCCGGGTATTTCTCGACCCTGGGGATCCGGCTCCTCGCGGGTCGCGAGTTCGAGGAGGGTGATCTTCGGGAATCGGAGCGGCAGGACACGGGCACCGCGGCCCTCCGAAGCAGGGTCGCGATCGTGAGCGCCACCACGGCCCGGCGCCTCTTCCCCGGCCGACTCGCGGTGGGCCAGCGCTTCTCGCGCGGAGAGCGGTATCGCGCGAACGAGAGCTACGAGGTGGTCGGGGTCGTCGAGGACGCGCGCTACCACGGGCTGCGCGAAGCGCCCGAAGGGATGATCTATTTCGCTTCCGCCGGAGGCCGGTCGACGACGACGCGGCTGGTCGTCCGTTCCACGGGACGGCCGGAGGAGATCGTCGCCGCCGTACGGCGGCAGGTCGCGGCGGTCGACCCCGCGATACCCGTCATGGACGTCCGGCCGCTCGTCGCCCAGGTGGCCCACACGCTATCCATGGAACGCCTCCTGGCGGCCCTCTGTATCGCCTTCGGTGCAGTCGCCACCCTCTTGGCCGCCATCGGACTTTACGGGGTGCTCGCCGAGGGCGTGCTGCGGCGCCAGCGGGAGTTGGGGATCCGCCTGGCCCTCGGCGAGACGCGTGCCGGAATCGTGCGATCCGTCCTGAACAATGCGCTGACGCTGATCCTCGCCGGTACGCTCATCGGCGGCGTGGCGGCGCTCGTTCTCGCGCGAATGGTGACTCACTTCCTCTACGGCATCGCACCAACCGACCCGTGGACCCTCGTGGCTGCGGCCGCGCTGTTGGTCGCCATCGGATTCGCCGCGGCCACCATACCGGCACGGCGCGCGGTGAGCGTCGATCCTATCATGCTGCTGCGGCACGAATGAGCCTCGGGAGGTTGCGACCACGCGCGTGGCAAGGACGCTGCGCCATCTGGCGGGCCGCAACGCACGACTTACCCGGCCTGTCGTCGGCCACCCGTGGAGGAACGTTGCCGGCCGGATGGCCGTCGCAATCTCGGGACGCGGTCGTAGAGCGCGTCCAGGTGCAGACCCGCATCGTCGATGAGCCCGAGCCACTCGTTCCTGGTCGCCCACCAGAGCGAGCTCGTCCCGCCGGCGAAGAATCGATGCCGCTCACTCGCCGGGCCGTCGCTCGCGCCACCGGGATCGCGACCCGCCTGTTGCCGACCGCCAGCTCGACCGACGGGCCGTCCGTATCGACCGCGAACTCCGTGTAGAGCGCGACGTCGGCCGTCAGGTCCGCCGACCGTTCCTCTCGTGCGTGACCCGTTTTGCGTCGTCCGGCTCTTCCTAGAATAAGCGCACGGTCGATCGTCACTCTGCTGAATTCTCAACCGTGAGTTGACCCTATGGCGGCTCAGTCCCCGACGGCAGTCACCGACGCGATCGAGTTCCAGGCGAGTTTTCACCCCCAGCTGCCGCTCTATCTCGCCCAGCCGTTGCGCGTGTTCGGAATCCAAACAAGAAGTATTCTGCGTCGACGGATGGGGGAACCGACCCTCGTACGCTTTGTCGGCCTTCAGTGAGTCCGTGGATCGATTCCGCCCTCGGGTTCCACCGGACAGCGCCGAAG
>JBOHRM010000543.1:0-3683 GCA_050732715.1 Longimicrobiales bacterium | reverse complement strand
CGATATCCAGCCTCGGATCGCCCCGGCGAACCGGAACGGCGCGTCCAGGGCGAAGCGCTCCTGCATACGGATCGCGGCCACGCCGGATGATAACACCAGTATAACAATCTTGACAGGTGTACGAGGTGCGTGGCATGTTACACCTGTAAGGTCCTGTAAACCAGTGTAGGCATGCCAAATCCCTGGTTCAAACTCGCCGCAAGACAACGAGCAGCCTCGACCCGAGGCGGCTGAGCGTTTCACTTCGTTCGATAGGGGCGCCGTGTCCGTCGTGAGAGTGGTCGATCACCGCCCGCCCCACCCACAAGAGTGTTCCGCGAAGCGCTCCTGTTGTGTCTGGTCCACTCGCGGTGTTTTAGGGTGATGAACGCAAACACGCTGACCATGAACCGTCGAGGCCGAGTGCTTCGTGGTTCTTCAAGCGAGCTTCGCTCGAGGACTCGATGAGCTTGCTGTTCGCCCTGATTGCGCAGCTTTCGACACCGCAATCGACGATCCAGGGGACCGTACGAGCGGCCGGGTCGCTGGAGCCCATTCCCTACGCCACGGTCTCGGTGCCGGAGCTGCCACGCACGGTACGCGCGGACCAGAAGGGCTATTTCGTGGTGCCGTCGGTCCCGCGCGGCCAGTGGAGGATCGAAGCGAGCGCGCCCGGCTACGCCTCGCACGCGGTCACGATCGAGAGCGGCGGCGATCGCGTGATCCAGCTCGACATCGAGCTCGATGTGAGGCCGATCGAGCTGGACCCGGTCGAGGTCGAGGCGCAGCCCGAAGCGACGAGCAGGGCCCCGAGCATGCCGGATGTGGCGGGGCCGCCGAGCGTGCGATTGGACGGGCCGACGCTCAAGCTAGTGCCGGGACTCGTCGAGGCCGATGTGCTGCGCTCGCTCCAGATGCTGCCCGCCGTCGCCGCGATGTCCGACTTCTCGACCGGGCTCTACGTACGTGGCGGAAGCGCCGAGCAGAACCTGATCACGCTGGATGGCGTGCCGCTGTTCAACCCGTACCACGTCGGCGGCATTTTCAGTGCGATCGGTGCCGATGCGGTCTCATCCGTCGACCTCTGGGCAGGCGCGTTCCCGGCTCGCGGAGGCGACCGCCTGTCCAGCCTTGTGCAGATCCAAACACGCGACGGCGGCCGCGACGAGATCCGCACCAGCGGCTCGGTCGGGTTGCTCTCCGCTCACACGACGATCGATGGTCCACTCCCCGGCGGCAGAGGCGGGTTCCTGTTCAGCGGGCGGCACACGTATCTCGACGTCATGAGCATCCCGGCGCACGCGGTCGGGCTGATCCCCTTCACGATCCCGTACGGCTTCTCCGACGCCTACCTCAAGCTGACCCACTCGACCGGCAAGCTTGGCTCGCTCACGATCTCGGGCTACCTCGATGGCGAATCGCTGCGGCCGAAGGGGCAGCTACGGGAGGACTTTGCCGAGTTCGACATGGCGTGGGGCTCGCGCATGTTGTCGGCGGCGTGGCGTCAGCCGATCGCAGGCAACCTGCTGCTCGAGGCGAGGGTCGGGTACAGCGGTTTCTATGGCGACTTCGACCTGACGGAGCTCCGCGATGGCGCGTCCGTGTGCGACCCGGACGGCTGCCGCCCCATCATGCCGACGGATACGACGCCGCTACTCGAGGGGCGCACGCGGATGCACGACCTCCTCGCCGCGGTGGACATGAGCTGGTTCCGGCGGGCACACGTGATTAGGGCCGGCGTGCAGCTCGATGGCTACCTGTTCGACCACGTGCTCGAGGTGGTCGATGAGGACAACGACCTGATCGAGCCGTTCGAGAGCGTGGATCGGCCGCGTACGCTCGCGGCGTACGTCGAGGACGAGTGGTCGCCTTCCGAGAGGCTCACGCTGCGGGCGGGTTTGCGCATGCTCGAGGCGGGCGGGCTCGGGCGCGCGTGGTTGCCACGGCTCGGCGCGCGCTGGCAGGTCGGGACGTCGCTCGCGCTCTCGGCGGGAGCCGGGCGCTACGCGCAGGCTATGCGAACGCTCCGCAACGACGAGTCGCTCGCATCCAGCTTCATCGCATACGATCTGCTTGCGGCGCAGCCCGCCGAGGTCGGGCTGGCGGAAAGCGAGGACATCGTGCTGGGCGTGGAGTGGAGGACGCCATCCACGCGCATCCGGGCGGACATGTACGCGCGTCGCATGACGAACCTCATCGTACCGCACGAGTCGGAGGACCCGCTCGATGCGCCGCTCGTCATCACCGACCGGTACAGCGTGGCGAGCGGCTCGACGCGAGGCGTCGAGATCATGGCGAGCCGCCAATTCGGTGCAGCCGAGCTCGGGCTCTCGTATGCGCTCACGTCTGCCGAGCGCCGTGCCGGGGACGACGTATTTGCACCACGCTTCGAGCGGCGTCACATGATGGATGCGAACGCGACGATTCCGCTCGGCCGTTCCGGCATGCTCAGCACACGGCTCTCGCTCGGCACCGGCCAGCCGTACACGCCCGTGATCGGCGTCACCCCCGTGCTGACGTACGACCCGGTGACTCGACGGTGGACGAGTGGAAGCCCGGTCGCGATCCGTGGCGAACACAACGCCGCGAGACTGCCAGGCTACCTTCGCCTCGATGTCGCGGCCAGAAAGAGCTATGACAAGCGCTGGTTCGGACAGCCAGGCACGCTCACGCCGTACATCCAGGTGCTCAACGTGCTGAATACGCGCAACGTGCTGATCGCGGACCCGTCCGCGCCGGAAGGCGAGCTCGAATATCTGCCGCAGCTCCCGTTCCTGCCGACGTTCGGCGTCGAGTGGAGGTTCTGATGCTACGTCTCGGCATGCTCGGCTTGATTCTCGTGGGCGGCTGCGATTTCCTGCGGGATCCGACGTTGTTCGAGGTCGATCCAGAGGCTGCCGCGGTACACGCGATGCTGCTGGCGGGCGAGCCGCGCATCGCGGTCCTCGTGACGCGGTTCGAGCCACCCGACCAGCCGGGTGGCGACCTGCGACTACTGCCGTTCGCGGGCGCGGAGGTGCGGGTCACGGGCGCGGGGCCAAACCTTCATCCTCGAGGGCAATCGACCTCCTGAGGACTGCGTCGATCCCCGCTTCTTCTGGTGGCCGACCGGTGAGCCATTGTCACCGGGATGCTATGCGGCCGACGTGGACGGAGGCATCATGGCGGGTAGCGCTTACGATCTGCATATCTTGTTGCCAAACGGAGCGGTCGTCTCGGGCTTGACGGAGGTGCTGGAGCCGGTCACCATCCAGTCACCCGACGCCGGCGCGACATTGGAGGTCTACAGAGCCGCGCCTGACACGCTCCCGCTCAAGCCGTTACCTCTCGCCTGGCGCGGCGCAGGGTCCGACCGCGCCATCCACCTCCGGCTCGAGGCGCATCATCCCGATTGCGGTCAGACGTACGCTTGGGGTCTGGACAACCAGGGCGCGAGCATGATCGACCTGACGGGCCAGGATTCCGCGAACGTCGGGGAGTGGGTCGTCTCGTGCTACCCCGACCCCGCTGGCGCCGAGATCGATGGCGCGCTCAATCTCGCCGCCTTCGACAGAGGCTACGTGCATTACCTCGAGGCGCTCGAGCGCAACGGTTCGCTTCCGCCACCGGATGCCGCACTCGGCGTGACAGGCGCGACTGGCCTGTTCACGAGCGCCGCCGTCACTCGCCGGCCTGTCCGGCTCGTCTTCCGCTGAAGTCAATCC
>JBOHRM010000542.1:0-2200 GCA_050732715.1 Longimicrobiales bacterium | reverse complement strand
GCTCGAGATTGTCGATGCCGAGCGCGGCGGCCTCGCGGAACGTGACCGAGCACAAATGGCCCGTGAACTTCACGCCGTGCTTGTGCGCCTCATCGATCGCGGCGCCGAGCACCGCGCGCGTGATCGTGCCGGAAGCCTTGAGCCACGTCGCGCCCTCCGCGGCCCAGTAGGCGACGATTCGGCGCGCTTCCTCTTCGGTCGCGACGTTGCGCGCCACGCCGCCCGTACCCGGGCCGTTGACGTACGGCCCGCTCGCGTGCACCCGCGGCCCCGGGATCGCACCGCTCTCGACACCATGCTTCATGTTCAGCTCGGCGTACGGGTGCTGCGCACCGGCCGTCCGGATCGTCGTCACGCCGTTCGCGAGGTACAGACGCGGCGCCGTATACGACATCTGCACGCTCCGGCCAGCGTACGCGTAATAGGTGTGGTTGTGCATGCCGACCAGTCCGGGGATTACCGTGTGGCCGGGGAGGTCGAGGACGCGCGCACCCTCGGGGACGTCGACGTCGCCTGACGCGCCGATCGCGGCGATCACGCCATCGCGCAGCACGATCGTGCGGCCGTCCTGCGCGGGTGCGCCCGTGCCGTTCACGACCCGCACGTTCGTGAGCGCGATGACCGAGTCGGCGATGGAGACGTATTCGATGACGTCGGGCGCGAGCTCGCTGGGACGTTGGGCCGCCGCGGGCGAGACCGAGATCGCCGCGAGCAGGGCGACCCTGATGAGCGTGTGGGTCGATCGCATAGGATTGCCGGAAGAACCAAGCGCTGAAAGTACCCCACGGTGCAGTGACACAACAAGGGCCGCCTGCGCGCCGCGTATCGACGGTTCGAGTGCCAGTGAAATCTTGACGCCGCACCGGCGGCAGTGCTAATTACCTAGCACGTTGGGGAACGTGGCACCGCGACTGCCGGTCGTCGGCTAGGACCGCAAGGGGGGGAGATGATGTTGCGCGAGCTGCTGCAGGACATCCGAGTCGCCGCCCGATCACTGGCACGGTCGCCGGGTTTCGCCGTCATTGCGACGGTCACGCTCGCGCTCGGGATCGGCGCCGCCACGGCGATCTTCACGCTGCTTCACTCCGTGGTGATCGAGCCGCTGCCTTACCCAGCGCCGGAGCGCCTCGTCTCGATCAAGCATCCGGTCCCGGGCCTCGATCCAGAGTGGCGCTGGAACGTATCCGAGGCAGGCTACTTCCACTTCCGTGAGAACAACCGACGCTTCGAGGACATCGCCGTCTATCAGCAACCGACCATGGCGCTGGCGACGGACGCCCCGGCCGAGCAGATACGGACGGCGTCCGTGAGCGCGAACATCTTTCAGCTGCTCGGCGCCCGGCCCGCGCTCGGCCGGCTGCTCTTGCCGTCGGACAACGAGCCGGGCGCGGACGGGGTCGCCGTTCTGGGTCACGATTACTGGCTGAACCGATTCGGCGGTGACGCCGGGATCGTCGGCCGCACGGTTCTCATGGAGGGCACCTCCTTCGAGATCGTGGGCGTGGCGGAGCCCGGCTTCGACCTGCCCGATGCGCAGACCGACCTCTGGTGGGCGGTCACGATCAGCCCGATGAACGAGCCGGTCAATTGGCATCGGTTCGAGACGATCGGCCGCCTCAGGCCCGGCGTCACCGTGCAGGCCGCCACCGCCGACCTTGCCCGGCTGGTCAGTCGGTTTTCGGACGTTTTCCCGCAGGACTACGGTACCTCGTTCATGGAAGAGTCCCGCTTCTCGGTGGACGTCACTTTGCTCCGCGACGAGGTCGTGGGGGACATGGCCGCCACGCTCTGGATCCTGTTTGCGGCCGTCGGCCTCGTTCTATTCGTCGCCTGCGCGAATGTCGCCAACCTCTTCGTCGTGCGCGCGCATGCCCGCCGGGGCGAGGTCGCGATCCGGTCCGCGTTGGGAGCGACGCGCCGAAGCCTGGCGCGGACGTATGTGACCGAGGGCGCGCTACTCGGCTCGACCGCCGGCCTGCTCGGGCTGCTGCTCACACACGGCGCCGTGCGCCTGCTGCGGGCCACCGCGCCACGCGAGGTGCCGCGGCTCGACGCGGTGGCGCTCGGCTGGGAGTCGGTAGCCGGTGCCTTCGGCATCGCGGTAGTGGCCGGCACGGTCTTCGGCCTGATGCCGATTCTGCGCAGACGCCTGGACCGGCTCGCGAAGAACGAACAGGGACGCGGCGGCACGGCGTCGGTC
>JBOHRM010000541.1:0-2284 GCA_050732715.1 Longimicrobiales bacterium | reverse complement strand
GTGCCCGTCGTCGGTCAGGATGAACAGCTTCGTGCCGTTCAGGCCATGGCCGGTACCGCGATAGATGTCGTTGACGAACGCTTCCGCCAGGGCGGCGACGGCGACCACCTGGTCGTCAGACAGCTGGTCAGGCGGGCCGACGTCCAGGATCGAGGCGTCACAGGCGGCCACGGCAAACAGCATGGCCACGCCCGCGACATACCGCCAATATCTCTTCATCGCTCGATTCTCTAGCGTGGGTCAGAAGGAGAAGGAGGTTCCGGCCGTGATCACGCGGGACTGCGGGTAGTAGCCGCCTTGGCCGCTGCGCGTCTCGGGGTCCATCCCACCGAGAACGCGGGGAAGAAGCCGAAGCGCCGGCCCTCCGCGAAGATGTAGGAGCCGTCGTAGCGGCCGATCACCTCGAACAGGTACTTGCCCGCGTAGTCGTAGTTGAGGCGGCCGAAGTAGTTCTGGCGTCGCGCGATCCCCGCGCTGCCGGCGTTGTCCTTGTCGACGTCACTGCCGGCGAATATCAGGTCGATCTGGTCCGATAGGAAGTCCCTGCGGAAGACGCTCAGGCTGGCGCGATCCTGCAACTGGCGCTCGGCGCCAATCAGCCCGCTGAACGAATGGTCTCCGAACGACCGGCGATACTCCGCTACCGCGTTCAGCAGCACGTCGCGGCGACGCTCCGAGTCTTCGCTGAGCTCCGGGGCGGCGAAGCCGCGCTCGTTGCCTACCACTACCGGCTCGCCGTTGGCGTCCCGGGTTTCACCGTCCCAGGTATAGAGTGTCCACGGCGTGCGCCAGGTCTTGTTCCAGCCGAAATCCTGATCGTAGGCCACGTTGCCGCGAAGCGTCAGGCCGGGCACCGCAGAAACGTCGACGTCCAACCCCAGGTTGCCCTGCAGGTACCAGGTCTGGTTGTCGCTTTAGCCGGTTTCAGGCGTGGCGATGACGACCGGGTTGTTGCCGTTCTCAATGTCCGGGCCGGGCAGGCCGTTGGGCCAGCGCGCCGGCGGGTTCGGCTTCCCGTTCACCGTTGATCCGAAGATCGTCCCAACCGGCCGGACCGGGTAGTTGCGGTCCTCGAGGCGGCCCGTCAGGTCGAAGCGGATGTTGATGTTCTGCCCGACCCGCCCGTCCAGGTTGCTCCGGAAATTGTACTGGTTGTACCGCGTTGCGCTGTTCTTGTAGATCCCGTCCTCGGTGACCGCGCCCAGCGACAGGAAGTAGCTGATCGACTCATCGCCGCCGCGGAGCGAGACATTGCCCTTCGACTGCGAGGCCCACGTCTCGAGCGCCTCGCTGTACCAGTCGGTGTTCGGGTAGATCCATCGGTCCGCGTTCGGGTCCGCGAAGTTGGCGATCAGCGCGTCCGAATAGCGGGGCGTGAGACCGCGGTAGATGTCGGTCTCGTTGAGCATCGTCATGTAGGTCGCCGCGTCGGCCATGTCCGGCAGGCGCGTCGGCTGGGTGTAGCCGCTGCTCACGTTGACGCTCAACTGCGGGCCGCTCTGCGTGCCGCGCTTCGTCGTCACCAGGATCACGCCGTTCGCCGCGCGCGAGCCGTAGATCGCCGCGGACGCGTCCTTCAGCACCGAGACGCTCTCGATGTCTTCGGGGTTGAGCCGCTCCAGGCCACCCGCCCGATCCGGCACGCCGTCGATCACCACCAGCGGGCTGTTGTCGTTGAGCGTGTGATTGCCACGCACCCGGATCGTCGACCCGTTCGCGCCCAGCTCACCGCTCGCGTTCACCGCCATCACCCCCGGCAGCTTGCCGTTCAATGTGTTCGAGAGGTTGGTGGTTGGGATCGCCTCGAGGTCCGCCCCGCTGACACTGGCCACCGCGCCCGTCACCAGCTCGCGCGTCTGCGTGCCGTATCCCACCACCACGATCCCCTCGAGGAGCACCGCTTGCGAGACGAGCTGGAAGCTCGCCTGCGCGACTTCACCCGTCGTCACGGACACCTGCTGAGTCTCCTCGCCATAGCCGATCACCCGAGCGTTCACCGTCTGCGGTCCCACCGGCACGTTGCTCAGCAGGTACCGCCCGCCCGCGTTCGTCAGGGCGCTGATGCCCGTGCACGCGACGGTCACGGTCGCGCCCGGAATCGGCTGGCCCTCCTCCGAGCTCACCGTGCCCGTGATCTGCCCCGTCGACTGCGCCTGGCCCAGCCCCGGTGAGGCCATCACCGCGGCAACACCCGCGGCGAGGAGCCACCCCCTCACCGACCCGAGTCGGTTCATCTGAATCATTCTGTCCCTGGATTGCATGTGAGCCTGCTCGTCCTGCAACA
>JBOHRM010000540.1:0-28655 GCA_050732715.1 Longimicrobiales bacterium | reverse complement strand
TGCTCGCGGCCGAACCGATCCGCCGACCCGGTGCGTCTCGCGCCGCTCACTTCTTGGCGACCTCGCCGCGCAACCAGCGCGCCGCAACGTCGAGGCGCCGCAGCACGAGTGGACGACCCATGATCTCGGTCACCTCGAAGATGCTCGGCGAGACCTTCTCGCCCGTAAGCGCGACGCGCAACGCGTGGATCAGCGCGCCGGCGCGGATCTCGAGCTCCTGCGCGAGCGCCCGCAGTGTGCGCTCGAGAGACTCGGCGCCCCAGGACTCGAGCACGGCGAAACGCGAACCCAACCGCTCGAGCCGATCCGCGACGGTTTCGGCGTCCTGCCAATATTTCTCGACCGCCTCGGGATCGTACTGTATCTCATCGACCAGGTAGGGTCGCGCTTGACGCACGATGTCGTCTACCGACCGAGCGCGCGCCTTGAGCAGCGCGATGAGCGCGCGCAACCACTCGGACGATCGCGCCGACGCATCCACCCCCGCGCCCGCGAGCGCGGCGCGCACGGCCGCCTCGAGCGCGTCCGGCGAGATACGGGCGAGGTGCTGCGCGTTCATCCACGAGAGCTTCCGCGGGTCGAAGACCGCGCTCTTCTTGTTGATCCGTTCGATCGAGAAACGATCGATCAGCTCGGCAGGCGAGAACACCTCCTCGTCCGTGCCGGGGGACCAGCCGAGCAGCGCCAAGTAGTTCACCATCGCCTCGGGCAGAATGCCCTCTTGCCGGTAGGCGCCGACAGCCGTCGCGCCGTGACGCTTAGAAAGCCGTTTGCCGTCGGGCCCGAGGATCATCGGCACGTGCGCGAAGACCGGCGACTCCCCGCCGATCCCGCGGCACAGCAGAATCTGCTTCGGCGTATTCGAGAGATGATCATCCCCGCGAATCACGTGCGTCACCCGCATATGGGCGTCATCGCTGACCACCGCCATGTTGTACGTAGGCGTTCCGTCCGTGCGGAGGATCACGAAGTCCTCGATCTCGGCGTTGTCGAAGACGATTCGGCCGTAAACGGCGTCCTCCCAAGTCGTCGTGCCTTCAGGCATTCGGAACCTCAGCGCGAACGGTTCACCTTCCCCCGCGCGGCGCATCCCGTCCGCGGGCAAGACGTGACGAAGGCAGTGACGATCGTAACGGTACGCCTCCGGCGCGGCGCCCGCCTCGCGCCGCCGCGCCTCGAGCTCGGCAGGCGTGCAGAAACACGGATACGCGAAGCCCGCGTCCCAGAGCCGTCGGGCGTCGCCGACGTGCCGCACCAGGCCATCGGCTTGATGGTACGGACCTTCATCCCATTCGAGGCCGAGCCACGACAAATCGTCGAGAATCGACCGCGTCATCGCGTCGCTCGAACGCTCGCGGTCCGTGTCCTCGATGCGGAGGATGTAAACGCCGCCATGGCGCCGCGCGAACAGCCAGTTGAACAGCGCCGTGCGTGCACCGCCAATATGCAGATATCCGGTCGGGGATGGGGCGAAACGAACGCGCAACTCACTCATACACGGATACACTGCCGCGCTCGCACGACCGGCACAAGACCTCTCACCAACCGCGCCTGCCGCCGAGGGCGCACCCGCACGCCACCACGCCCCGCTGCTCGGTGGCAGTGAGGGCGGCGCCCGCCACCACCCGCTCCAACGCGCGCTGCCCTCCCGTCCCGCCGCCCCGCGCCACGCCGCCTGTTGCGCACGGTCTCGACCGCTTCGCTCACCGACCGCGCTGGAGCGCACGGCGCAGACGCTGCGCTACCGTCTCCTCACGCGCCTGCTCCCGGCCCAGCTGACTCACCATATCGTCGAAACCGTTCGCCGCGGCATCCGCGATCATCCCTCCGTACCGCGCGATCGCGTCGATCCGATGCGACAGCTCCCGCTCCAGCGGATGCTCGTCAGACGCCTCCACGTCCGCCTGCTCCCAAAACGCGTCCAGCCCCGGTGTCTGACGTTCATCTCTCACAGCGGCTCCCCACGACGGTGCTTCGTGCTGGCATCGCAAAAACGCAAGCCCTGTTCCGTCGAATCCGAAGTAGCCCCTTGCGTGTGCCGGGTTCATCTATTCATTTGGCTCATGTTTGTTAGCAATACAAACAAAAAACGCGACGCGACCACACTCCGGGCTCGACCACGCTCGCCTCGCGATCCGAGCCCGCTGTCTCGATGACCCACGGCTCGCGCGTTATTTAAGGACGTACCAGAAGGCTGCCGTAGATTCGCGCTCGGCCGGCAGCGGTAGATCCAAGCAAATCTGAACAACGACAGCGTAGACAGGAAATCTCGCGTTCTCATGGATCGGCGTATCCGCGCCAGCAATTTGTTTGGGAAGCGTTCAAAATCGGGATGAAGCCCAGGCGAGTCCCTGCGTGGCACAGCAGAGGGCATGCCCCCCGCAGCCGGGTTGGCTGCTCTTGTTTTCCTTCGTCGAGGAGGACGTGATGAGACGAGTCGTCTTACTCGGATGGGTCTTGACGCTGTTCGTCGGAACGGGCGAGGCGTCTGGCCAGACTACGGGGAGCATCACGGGAACGGCCACGGAGGCATCCTCCGCGAGGCCGTTGGTAGGCGTGACCATCAGTGTAGTCGGTGCGCAGCTGAGCACGCTGACCGGTGCGGAAGGGCGGTTCTTTCTCGACAACGTCCCGCTGGGAACGCATGCGGTGCGCGTCGCAATGCTGGGCTACGGCGAGCAGACGCAGAGCGTGGAAGTCACGGCGGGCGAGGCGGTGAACCTGAGTCTCGAGTTGAGTCCGCAAGCGCTGCTGCTCGAGGGCATTGTCGTGGTCGGATACGGCACACAGGAGCGGCGTGATGTCACGGGCTCGGTCAGCTCAGTCGACGTTCGGGAAATGAAGCGGATTCCCACGCCGAACCTCGTGACGGCGATGAAGGGCAAGGTCGCGGGTGTCGACATCGTGCACAGCGGCCACGCGCCGGGCGAGGGCATGCGGGTGCGCGTGCGCGGTACGCGCTCTCTGAGCGCGACGAATGAGCCGCTCTACGTTGTCGACGGTGTCCCGCTCGCCGGCGGGATCCAGGACTTCAATCCGGCGGACATCGAGTCGATCGAGATTCTCAAGGACGCTTCCGCCACGGCGGTGTATGGCTCGCGCGGCGCGAACGGCGTGGTCCTGATCACGACGACTCAAGGCTCGGTTGGCGACACGCGGATCACGTATTCGTTCCGGAGCGGCGTGTCGAATGTCATCAACCGTGTCGATTTGCTGAACGGCCCCGAATTCGCCGAATACAAGCGTCAGGCGTACTGGGCGGCGGGCCTGTACCCCTGCCCGAGCCGTGACGAATGCGCGGAGGGTGACGCTGTGATCTTCGCGGACCCGGTCGAGCAGGCGGGGCTGGCGTCGGGGCGTTCGACCGACTGGACGGACATCGTCCTCCGTGACGGCTCGGAGCAGCTGCACCAGTTCGGCATTCGCGGAGGCGACGAGCGGACGCGCTTCAACGTGAGCGGCGAGGTTTTCGATGAGGTCGGCGTGGTCCGCGGGCAGGACTACGATCGCAAGTCGATCCGCGCCGGCATCGAGCACGACATGAGCCGGTTGAGTCTCGGCGCGACGCTCTTTCTGAGCCGGTCCGTGCGGAACGTGAGCCGCGGCGGCGGGCTAGTCGGCGAAGCACACGGTTTAAACCCGCTTGCGGCGCCGTACGACGATGAAGGCAATCCGATCTTCAAGCCGGACCTCGACCCACTCACACACAACCCTCTGTTCGACACCGAGAACTGGATCGATGAGCGGGAGCGCACGCGCGCCTTCGGCTCGATCTTCGCCGCGTACCAAGTCGCGGACTGGCTGAGCGTACGGAGCCGGTTCGGCCCCGATGTCACCTTCGCGCGAACCGGCGTCTTCATTGGCGAGATGACCGACTCGAAGCAGGGTGTGCCAGGCTCCGCCCAGGCGTCGCAGGCTCAGGACCGGAACTACTCGTACACGCTCTCGAACACGGTAACGGCCGATCGGGAGTTCGGCGATGCGCACCGCGTACAGGCCACGCTGCTCTACGAGATTCAAGAAGAGCGGTTCGAGCAGCAGCTGAGCGGCAACGTACTGCAGCTGCCGTACGAGCATCAGAAATTCTACAATCTCGGCTCGGCATCCGCGTACGGCACGCCGGGCAGTCAGCTGATCGAGACGGCACTCCAGTCGTATATGGCGCGGGTGAACTACCACTTTCTCGACCGTTACGTGGTCACACTGACCGGCCGCTACGATGGCTCATCTCGCCTAGCGCCCGGCAACAAGTACAGTTTCTTCCCGTCCGTCGCAGTCGCATGGCAGCTCGGGCAGGAGCCATTCATGGCGGCGCTGATGGGCGGCACCGGCGCCGGTGGACCCGGGGCTGGTTTCCTGTCGGAGCTCAAGCTCCGTGCGAGCTGGGGTCGGGTCGGAAACTCGGCGGTCTCGCCGTATCAGACGCAGGGCGGCCTGGCGCGCACGCACTATGTCTTCGGCAACGACTTCGCGTTCGGGCATCGGCCGGATCAACTCCCGAACCCCGATCTCAAGTGGGAGCGGACCACGCAGCTCGACATCGGCCTCGACTTCGGGCTCCTGGACAATCGGATCACGGGTTCCGTGGACTTCTATCGCGCGAACACGGATGACCTGTTGATGGAGCGACAGCTTCCGTCCACGTCTGGCTACCAGTCGATCCTCGAGAACGTGGGCCAGACGCGGAACACCGGAATCGAGATCTCGCTTTCCACGATCAACCTCCAGACTGCAAGCGGCTTCCGCTGGACCACCGACATCAACCTCGCACGCAACAAGAACGAGATCATCAGCCTCTACGGCGGCACGGAAGACGACATCGGCAACCGTTGGTTCATCGGCCAGCCGATCCACGACTGCAACGATCCCCTCAACATCAACGGCTGCCGCAACGCGGTCTTCTTCGACTTCGACTACGACGGCATCTGGCAGGAGGATGAGGCGGACGAAGCCGCGACGTATGGTGCGCGGCCGGGAATGATCCGGGTCAAGGATCAGAATGACGACGGCACGATCAATGACGATGACCGTGTGCTCCTCGGCAACACCTACCCGGACTGGACGGGTGGGATGACGAACCGCTTCGAGTTCAAGAACATCGATCTCAGCATCTTCGCGACCGCGCGGATGGGGCAAGAGGTCTTCAACGGCACGGGCTCGATCGGCGTAGGCCGTTACAACATGTCCGACGTGCCGTACTGGACACCCGAGACGTCGAACAACCGATATCCACAGCCGGATAAGACCGACGAGGGCATCCCGTACAGCGGCACGCTCTGGTACGAGGACGGCTCGAACATCCGGATTCGCAACATCACGCTCGGCTACACGCTGCCGGCATCCCTAACGGAGCGGTGGGGTGTGCGGGTCGCCCGCATCTACGGCTCGGCGCACGACCCGTTCCTGTTCACGGATTTTCAGGGCTACGACCCGGAAGGCGCGACGACCACGACGATTCCGAGTGCGAGGAAGTTCCTGCTCGGCGCGAGCATCGAGTTCTGAGGCGAAACCGCAACCACGAGAGCAAGAAATGAAAAGCAAGCTACGCAGCATCGCAGTCGGCTCCTCGGCGGTCGCGCTCACCAGCCTTTCCAGTGGCTGCCTGAACCTCGACGAGGAGATCGTCACCGGTGTCACGCAGGAGTACTTCAGTACCGAGTCGGGCGCACGCGATGCGCTGAAGGCGGGCTACTTCTACCTGCGGACGTGGCTGCCGGCGGACGAGGAATGGTTCTCGATGACGCAGCTCGGCACCGACATCTGGCTCGAGGGCAACGACGGCTCGCACAAGTACTTCAACCGCTACGACGTGGGCATGAACGCCGGCTCGTCGTTCGTGCGCACGATCTGGGACGCGCTCTACGAGGGCATCAACACGGCGAACACCGCGATCGAGCGCATCGCCGCCGTGGAGACATTCGACGAAGAGACCAAGGCGCAGTTGACGGCCGAGGCGCGGTTCCTTCGCGCAGTGATGTATCTCGATCTCGTGCGGCACTGGGGCGACGTTCACTTGACGCTCGAGCCCACGACCGAAGTCGACACGGAGGCCACACGGACTCCGGTCTCACAGATCTTTGCCGAAGCGATCATCCCGGACCTGCTGTATGCGGCGGAGACGCTCGGTCCCGAGCCGAGGGACGGCGAGTTCGGCCGCGCGACCCGTGGTGCGGCCAATCATTTCCTCGGCCTCGCCTATCTCACGCGCGGCGAGGCGAGCGACTACGAGAGCGCCGCTACCGTGCTCGCGGACGTCGTCAACTCGGGCGCCTACGAGCTCGAGGACGATTACGCGAGAACGTTCGCGCTGGACAATGAGCGCAGCCGCGAGATCGTCTTCTCCGTACAGTTCTCGCCGGACCAAACGACGTGGGGTGATCCAAGCTTCGCCAACCGTCTCCACCTCTTCTGGGGGATGGTCTACGACACCAACTTCCCGGGCATGACGCGGGACATCGAGAACGACCGGCCGTTCCGGCGGATTCGCCCGTCGCCGTGTCTGCTCGCGCTCTGGGACCGCGACGTCGATGTTCGCTACGAAGACAGCTTCAAGACCGTCTGGTTCGCAAACCATGAGGCGAGTCTGGCCGATGGGATGGCGCTCGGCGACACGGCGATCTATATGCCGGGCGTCGACGTCCCGGACGCGGAGATCGACGCGGCGATCTATGCGCTGATCCCGCCACGGAACTACAGCCCTGTCCACTTCCCGACGCTGTGGAAGCATCTCGACCCGACGCGGCCGACGATCGTGCAGGAGCAGAGCGGACGCGACTTCATCATCGCGCGGCTCGCCGACACGAAACTGCTTCTGGCCGAGGCGCTGATCAACGCGGGCCGACCCGCAGACGCGTTGCCGCATGTCAATGACGTGAGGCAGCGCGCGGCGAAGCCAGGGATGGAATCGGCGATGCTGGTGGGCGCCGATCAGATGACGCTCGACTTCATTCTCGACGAGCGTGCACGTGAGTTGGCGGGCGAGGGTTCGGAACCACGCTGGCTGACATTGAAGCGGTTCGACAAGCTGGTCGAGCGCGTGAGCCAGCCGCTGCCGTTCGAAGATCCCTATAATGGTGACGCGCATCTCGGGCCGTGCAATCCGCTAGCGGCCGCGAATGTTCAGGAGCACCATCTGCTGCGTCCGATTCCGTCGACGCAGATCGACCGGACTACGACGCAGTTCGCGCAGAACCCGGGCTATTGATCGGTTGTCGGTTTGCCGGTTGCCGGTTCCCGGTTTGCCGGTTGCGGGTTGGCGGGTTACGGGTTGCCCCGCCGCCACCGCGTTCGAGGGGTGGGTGAGGGTCTTGGAGACCACGGTCGGGGCGGCGTTCGTGTGAGCGGCGCCTCGATCGCGGCGCCGGGACCCACGTGTTTTTGTTCGCTTGCCGCCATGCCGCCTGAGCCACATACTGTCGTGAGTTCGTGATCCGTTCGCTCTGATCGTCGTTTCAATGCACAGCGTCGCAGCATCAGCGGTCGAGACCCTGGCCGTCACCGATCTGCTCCGGCCTCGCCGGCGTATCACCGGCATGTCGGCGATCCTGCTACCGTTCGACGATGGTGGCGAGATCGACTGGGACGGGTTCTGCGCACATGTCGCGCGCACGGCGGCCGCCGGCCTCACGCCCGCGGTCAACATGGACACCGGCTACGTCAATCTGCTCGACGAGGAGACGCGCCGATCCGTGCTGGAACGTACGCGGGAGACTCTCGGCGGCGGCTCGTTCGTCGCCGGCGCGTTCGTGAAGGACACGCGGGCCGATGCGTGGAATGCGACGGCGTACCGGCAACAGATCGACGAAGCGCTGCGTTACGGCGGCGTGCCCGTGATCTTCCAGTCCTACGGGCTGACTCGGCGCGCGCCGCACGACGTGGTCGATGCGTACGCCGAGCTCGGCCGCGACTGCCCGGCGTTCATCGCGTTCGAGCTGGGCGAGATGTTCGCGCCTTTCGGCCGCATCTACGACATCGATACCTACGCCGGGTTGCTCGACGTACCCCAGTGTATCGGCGCCAAGCACTCGTCTCTCGACCGCCGCCTCGAGTGGCAACGCCTTCGGCTCCGCGACGAACGGCGGCCGGAGTTCAAGGTCTTCACGGGGAACGACCTGGCGATCGACATGGTGATGTACGGCAGCGATTACCTGCTCGGGCTGAGCACGTTCGCACCTGATGCGTTCGCGCGGCGTGATGCGTTGTGGGAGGCCGGCGACCCGGCGTTCTACGCGCTGAACGATTGGCTTCAGTATCTCGGCTTCTTCGCGTTTCGCGCGCCGGTGCCCGCGTACAAGCACAGCGCCGCGCAGTTCCTCACGTTGCGTGGCTGGATCACGTGCAGCCGGACGCATCCGGAGAGCCCGCGGCGGCCCGACAGCGATCTCCCGATCCTGCGCGACATCGCCGACCGGCTCGAGCGGCTGTGATCATCGCGCGGCTCTCAGAGATCGCGGGCCGGACATATCCCGCCCGGCGCCGGACGCAGAACCTGGTGGGCGGCGCCTCACCGATCCGCGCCGAAACGTTCGCGCTCGGCTACGTCACGCTCGAGCCGAACGGCGGGCAAGTGCCGTGGCACAATCACGAGCAAGAGGAGGTCTACTTCGTGCTCGACGGCACGGCCGAGATGTGTCTGGGTGACGAACGCGAGACCGTCCGCGCCGGCGAGGCCGTGCACATCCCGTCCAGCGTGTTTCATCAGCTGACCAACATCGGGCCCGCGCCGTTGCGCATGATCTACTGTTACGGCCCGGCCGGCGATGTCGCGCATTGGCGGCAAGAGCTCGAGGGCACGCTCCCGCGGGCCGGCATCGATGCGCCGCCGCTGCCGCCCGGTGCTCGCCAGCAAACGACTTAGGATCAGGTTCCGTGCTTATCGTAGTCGACGAAACAGCGGCCAAGGTGCACCGCGTGGGGATCGCGATGAACGGCGTGACCGGCCGCATGGGCACGAGCCAACATCTGGTCCGCTCGATCTTGGCGATCCGCGCACAGGGCGGCGTGAAGCTCGGCGATGATGAGACGATTCTGCCCGAACCGATCCTGATCGGCCGTAACACTGCCAAGCTGGAACGACTCGCGGCGCAGACGGGCGTCGATCGGTGGACCGTCGACGTCGACGCCGCCATCTCGGACCCGAGCGTCTCGATCTATTTCGATGCGCAGACCACCGACCGGCGCTTCGACGCCGTGAGCCGCGCGATCGAGGCCGGCAAGAACGTTTACTGCGAGAAGCCCACGGCGCTCGACACCGAATCGGCGCTCGAGCTGCATCGCAGCGCCGAGGCGAAAGGTGTCAAGCACGGCGTGGTTCAGGACAAGCTCTGGTTGGCCGGAATCCAGAAGCTGAAGGCGCTGATCGACGGCGGGTTCTTCGGCGACATCTTCTCCGTCCGGGGCGAGTTCGGCTACTGGGTGTTCGACGGCGAGCAGGTGCCGGCACAACGCCCGTCGTGGAACTACCGGCAGGAGGACGGCGGGGGACTGATCCTCGACATGTTTCCCCACTGGCGCTACGTGCTCGACAACCTCTTCGGCCCGGTGGGCGCCGTCTCGTGCGTCGGCGCGACACACGTTCGAACGCGGTGGGACGAGCACGGCCGGCAGTACCGGTGCACGGCTGACGATACCGCGTACGCGATGTTCGAGATCGAGGGCGGCGTGATCGCGCAGATGAACTCGTCGTGGACCACGCGCGTGCGGCGGGATGACCTGTTCACGCTTCAGGTCGACGGGACGCGAGGCTCGGCGGTCGCGGGGCTACGCGAGTGCTGGATTCAGCCGATCGCCGCGACGCCGCGGCCGGTCTGGAATCCGGACGTCGACAATCCGCACAGCTTCTTCACAGACTGGCAGCGCGTGCCGAACCAGCGGGAATACGACAACGCGTTCAAGGTCCAGTGGGAGCTGTTCCTCCGGCACGTCGTGCTCGACGAACCGTTCCCCTGGACGCTGCTCGAGGGCGCCAAAGGCGTACAGCTCGCCCAGAAAGCGCACGAATCGTGGTCGAAGCGCTGCTGGGTCGACGTGCCTCCGCTCGGCTGAGGCCACGCATCACGACGGCGTGGCCCATTCCGGAAGGACGCCCAGCTCGATGCCGAAAATGTAGGCGGCCACCGTGTAGGTCAGCGCAGTGACGAGAAACACGAACAACACGTTCAGCACGAGGCCGGCTCGCGCCATCTGCGGGATCGTCAACAGGCCACTCCCGTAGACGATCGCGTTGGGCGGCGTGGCGACGGGGAGCATGAACGCGCAGCTCGCGGCGATGGTCACGGCCGTCGCGAGCAGCAGCGGGTTCTGTCCGACCGCGACCGCGAGCGCGACCATGATCGGCATGAACGCGGCCGCCGTTGCCGAGTTGCTGGTCAGCTCGGTGAGGAAGAGGATGAGCGTCGCCGCGATCGCGATGATCAGGATCACGGGCAACCCGCCGGCCACGGTGAGGAAGCCGCCGAGCCACTCGGCGAGCCCCGTCTCTTGAATCGTGCCCGCGAGCGTCAACCCGCCGCCGAACAGGATCAAGACGCCCCAAGGCAGCCGCTCCGCGTGCTTCCAGTTCATCAGGAAGACGCCTTGGCTCGCGTGGACCGGCAAGATGAAGAGCAGCAGCGCGCCGAACATTGCGATGCCGGCATCCGAGGCGCCGGGTATCCAGCCCGAGAGAAGCGGCCGTGCGATCCACAGCGCGGCGACGAGCGCGAACACGCCGGCCACCATCAGCTCCGGCTTCGTGATGCCGCCGAGTCGGGCGAGCTCGCCATCGATGTACTCGCGCCCGCCGGGCAGCGCCCTCATGCGGACGGGGTAAACCAGGCGTGTCAGTGCCAGATACATGACCGGAAGCCCCAGCACGACCACGGGCAGCCCGACCAGCATCCACTGGAGGAAGCTGATCTCGACGCCGTAGGTGTCACGCATGAACCCGGCGAGAAGCGCGTTGGTCGGTGTGCCGATGAGCGTGCCGATCCCGCCGATGTTCGCGGCATAGGCGATGCCGAGCATCAAGCAGACCGCGAAGTTTCCAAACCCGCCGGCGCCCGCATCATCCGCCGCCCCCGAGCCGGACCGGCGTGCGACGTCGACCACTGAAAGACCGATGGGAAGCATCATCAACGTGGTGGCGGTGTTGCTGATCCAGAGGCTCAGGAACGCCGAGGCGACGATGAATCCGAGCACGATCGAGTGCGGCCGCGTGCCGATCGCGCGGATGATGTTCAGCGCGATCCGCCGGTGCAGCTCCCAGCGCTCCATCGCGAGCGCGATCATGAACCCGCCCATGAACAGGAAGATGATCGGCTCCGCGTACGGCGCGGCCGCGTCGTCGATGGGCGCGATGCCGAGCACGGGAAACAGGATCAGCGGCAACAGCGCGGTCGCCGAGATCGGGATCGCCTCCGTCATCCACCACACGGCCATCAGCATCGCCGCAGCGGCGGTCCGCCAGCCTGCCACCGACAGGTCCGACGGCGTCGGCGCCAACAGCATGACCGTGAACACCGTGGCGCCGGCCACGAGTCCGATGACCTTCGCGCGACCGAGGCGGCCGCCCGGTGCGGTCGCGGCTCGATCCTCCGGCGGTGCTTCGGCCGTGGCTTCGCGTGTGGCGTGAGCGGAACGCTTCAGCAGCGGATGGTCCATGGCTCTCGACGATGAATGAGTGGTGAGCGATGCATGATGAACGCGAATCGCGCGGCCTCATGCTTTTCGGCCCGACCTTCGCATTCGTCATTTCGCGTTCTCGATCGGTTCGTCCCATGGCTCGAGCTCGGGCTCATCGAGCGCGGACGGCTCGGATCGACCCGCGGCCAGCGGCCGGCTCGACCAGCGATGGATCGCGGCGGTCACCACCGCGGCGCCGGCCAGGACGGCGAGAACGGGGAGCACATAGATCGTCAAGTTGAAGCCGCGGGGCTCAGGCTCGAGCAGGATCCACTCGCCGTAGCGGCTCACGAAGTACGCCTTTACGTCTTCGGGTGTGCGGCCTTCGGCGAGCTGCTCACGCACCACGGACCGCATGTTCTGCGCTAGCTCGGTCGGCGAGTCCTGGATCGAGAGCCCCTGACACACCGGACAGCGCAGCTGTGACGCGACCCGGCGCGTCATCGCGTCGAGCTCGGCTCGATCGACCGCGGCCGCCGCGGAGTCGACGACTTGTGACGCGTTGACGGCCTGGCGCGTGCCGATCGCGGCCGCGCCGACCGCTAGCGCAACAGCCAGGGAGAGCGCTCCGATCATCGTTCGATCGGATCGACGACCGGTTCGCGATCGGAGCCGGCGGGTTCGACGCCGGCGCGCTCGGCGAGAATGGGGTCGAGAACGTCCTGCAGCTCGGCGACCGAGAGGATGGGGCCCGTCTTCTTGAAGCGGACGATGCCCTGCGCGTCGATCACGAACGTTTCGGGAATGCCGTAGACGCCGTAATCGATCGCGGTCCTCGTGCCGTCATCGACCAGCGACGGATACGCCTCACCCAGCTGGTCGAGGAACGCGCGCGCATTCGCGGGCGGGTCGTTGTAGATCACGCCGAAGAAGCGCACATCGCGGGACGCGTACGCGCGCGCCGCCGCCGCGAGCGGCGTGTGCTCGGCGCGACACGGCACGCACCACGACGCCCAGAAGTTGAGCACGACGGCGCGCGCGCCGACGTCCGCGAGGCGAACGCTGTCACCACCATCGAGTGTACGAAGTGCGAAAGCCGGCGCGGGTCGGCCCGGCAGCGTAGACGGAAGCCGACGCGGATCCCGCGTGAGCCCGAACGCCAGGAGCGCCAGGATCGGCAGCCCGATCGCGAAACCGATCGCCGCGCGTCTCCAGCTCATGGCGTGGCCGCGACCTGGATCCGCTCGCGGCTCCGCACTGGCGTCGCCGGACGCGCAAGCCGTGCCGGGACCGGCAGCACGCCGATGAGCGCGCCAGCCGCGATGATGAGCCCGCCGATCCAGATCCATACGACGAACGGCTCGACGATGACACCGACCGTCGCGTGCGCGCCATCAGGATCGACCGCGAGCAGCGTGATGTATAGATCGCCGGTTGGGCGACTGCGGACCGCCGGCGTGGTGATCGCCTCCTCGCGGTCTCGATAGAAGTTCAGCCGCGGCTCGAGGGGACCCAGCTCTCGGCCGTCGCGGAACGCGGTCACGTCAGCGCCCACCACGTAACGATGCGGCTCCTCGCGCGCCCAACTGCGGTCGAAGCGCACGGCGAACCCGGCCAGCTCGACCGACTCGCCCGGCGCGATCGTCGCGTCCGTTTCGAGCCGGAACGTGGAGGACGCCGTCACGCCGACCGCCAACAGGATCAGCCCGATGTGCGCGACGTAACCGCCATACCGGCGATTGTTGGAGGCGACCAGCCGGTACAGCGCTCGCACCCACGCCTCGCCGTGCGCCCGGCGCCGCGCGCGTGCGCCGTCGACGAACTCCTGCACGTTCCCGAACAGAGAGAAGGCGGCGAAGCCGAACGCGAGCAGCGAATACGGTTCGCGCAATCCGGCGGCCAGCGCGACGGCGAACGTGACGCCCATCGCGACGCCGGGAACCAGCAGCTTCTCGCGCAGATGCTCGCGCGTCACACCACGCCACGGCAGCATCGGGCCCACGCCGATCAGGAAGAGCAGCGCCACGCACAACGGCACGGTCATGCTGTTGAAGAACGGCGCTCCCACGCTGACCTGCACGCCACGCACCGCCTCCGCCATCACCGGGAACAACGTGCCGAGCAGCACGGTGAACGTGAACGCGGTGAACAGCAGGTTGTTCACCAGGAAGACGCTACCGCGCGACAGCGCGTGGTCGAGACTCCCCTCGGTTCGCAGCTCGGCGCTCCGCCCGGCCACGAGCGCGAGCGAGCAGAGCAGCACCACGCCGATGAACGCGACGAAATAGTATCCGATCGTGCCCTGGGTGAACGCGTGCACGGAGGAGACGATGCCACTCCGTGTGAGAAACGTGCCGAGGACGGCGAGCAGGAACGACGAGATGATGAGGCTCACGTTCCACACGCGCAGCATCGGCCGGCGCTCCTGCACCATCGCCGAGTGCAGGAACGCCGTCGCCGTGAGCCACGGCATGAACGACGCGTTTTCGACGGGGTCCCACGCCCAGTAGCCGCCCCAGCCGAGCACCTCGTAAGACCACCACATCCCCGCCACGACCGCGAGCGTCAGGCAGATCCATGCGCTCACGGTCCAGCGCCGGGTCACCTGGAGCCACCGCGCGTCCAGCCGACCCGAGAGCAGCGCGCCGACCGCGAACGCGAATGGGACCGTCATGCCGACGTAGCCGAAATACACCAGGGGCGGGTGCAGCCCCATCAACCAGTGGTTCTGGAGCAGCGGGTTCGGTCCAGGCCCGTCCACGGGCACGGGGAACACGGCGCCGAACGGATTCGCCGGGCCAACCACGAGCAGGTAGAAGAACGCGCCGACGCCGAGCATGACGCTCGTGGCGTAAGCGCCGAGCGCGCCGAGCCGCCGCGCCGATATGTGCACCGCCAGCGCCGTGTACAGCGCCAGCACCCAACCCCAGAACAGGATCGAGCCCTCGAGCGAGCTCCAGAGCGAGATGATCGTGATGAACAGCGGCGTCGAGCGGCTGCCCACCTGCGCCACATAGTCGATCGAAAAGTCGCGGACGACGAGCGCATAGACCATCGCGAGATTCGCAACGGTCAGCAGCCCGAAGTTCGTGAATGCTACCGACCGCGCACTGTGCAGCAGGCTCGCGTCACGACGCCGCACGCTCGCCACGGCGATGATCGCGCCATAGATGGCAAGCGCGAACGCCGCCGCAACCGTCGAGTAGCCGAGGATCCTTGTCAAGTTCGGAGTTCCGAGTTCCGGGTTCCGAGTTCCGAGCTACGCGCGCCCATGCGCGGGCGAGTCGCCGGGCCCGACATCGGATGTTCCCTCTCGCCCCTGGGGGGAGAGGGTCAGGGTGAGGGGGCTATTCATCGCGCTCGAGGGTCCGATACATGTCGCCGGGGTGCTGGCCATCCTCGGGCGCACGATACTCGTTCGAGTGCTTGACCATCAGGTTGGTCGACTCGAAGATCCCCGCGCGCGTCATCCTCCCCTCGACGACGACGCCCATCCCCTCGCGGAACATCGCCGGCGGCGCCTTGCTCGCGTGAACGCGGAGCTCGGGACCGCCGGTCTCTTCACCGATCATCGTGAAACGGAGATCGAGCGCTTCGGCGTTCCACGCGACGCTCTTCGGCTGCACCAGCCCGCCCAGCCGGATCGGCTCACCGTAGATGCTCGGACCCTTCGCGAGCGCCTCCGCGGGTGTCAGGAAATAGACCAGGTTGGTGCCGATCTGTCCGGACAGCAGGTACGTGAAGCCAATCAGTATGATGACGGCGCCGACCAGGATGCCGAGCCGCCGTCGTTTCCGCAGATCGCTCATCGGATCACCCCTTCCCGCACACTCTCGAAATCGCGCCGAGCGCGGCCTCGGTTGCGCAGCAGCCGCGCGCCGTACGCCGCGAGCACCGCCCAGGCGAGCCCGTAGGCGGCGGCGACGAAAACCCACTCAGACATGAGCGACACCCTCCGTGAGCGCGCGCTCCTCGCGCAACGTTTCCGTGGCGCGACGCACGCGTGCCACCTCGTACCTCAGCAGGACGAACAGGATCATGAGAAGGAGGAACGCGAATCCATTGAGCTCGAGGCCGAGCGCGTACGGTCCGTCCACCGTCGCGCGCGTGCTCTGGACCTGGTGCAACGTCGGCCACCAGCGGACGGACATATAGACGATCGGCACATTGAGGAACGCGAGCGCGCCGACGGCCGCGCTCCAGCGTGCACGTCGCTCGTCGTCTTCCGTGTACGCGCGCAGCGCGAGGTAGCCCGCGTAGATCACGAGCATCACCAGCGTCGACGTCAAACGAGGCTCCCACTCCCACCAGACGCCCCACGTCGGCCGGCCCCAGATCATTCCCAACGCCAGCGCCAGCGCGTTGAGCACGACGCCGACCTCGACGGCCGAGGCCGCGAACAGGTCGTACCGCTCGTCGCGCTTCCACAAATAGCCAATGCTGGCGATGAACACGAGGAAGTACGCGACCATTGCGCTCCACGCGGCCGGCACGTGCACGTACATGATCTTCTGAAGATGCCCCATGTCGCGGTCCGGCGGCGACGTGATGAAGCCGAACGCCTGCGCCGCGAGGAAGAACAAGAGGACGAAAGCGGCGAACGCGTGAAGCCCCCGCAGCGTCTGCGGCGCCCGCACGACCTGCCTGGGGTTGTCTCCACCCGTCAAAGTATTGGTCGAACCATGCATTTCCCGTTCATCGATGCGAGAGAAGATGAAGGCCCTGACGTCGCGACCCCGTTCCCGGTCGATCGATCGGCCGAGACAACCAGCCATGGACAACTGGAAACCGCTCGAACTGAGAGCCGCACTACCGATTCACTCCTCGATCACGTGCTCGAACGCGAAGAAAGCCGCGACCCCAAAGATAACATCGAACACGACGAGCAACCGGATCCACGCGCCGCTCTGGCCCATGGGGTCGCCATCGAGCAACGCGCCCGTCGCGAGGACAGCCGCCACGAGCAACGGGATCAGCATAGGGAACAGCATCAGCGGCAGCAGCACCTCCCTTGCCCGCAGCCGGCTCGCCATCGCCGCGTAGAACGTGCCGAGCGTGACGAACCCGAGCGTCCCGAGGCCGAGCACCAGGGCGAGCCGCCATGGTGCGGCGAACAACGGAACGTCATAGAGCAGCGCCGCCACCGGCAGCATCACGGCTTGGACGAGGCCGACGAAGATCAGGTTCGCGGTCAGCTTGCCGACGAAGATCGAGCGCCGATCACCCGGATAGAGCAGCAACACGTCGATCGCGCCGTTCTCGAGCTCGAGCTGATAGGACCTGTGGAACGCCAGCACGCCGCTGAAAAAGATGGTCAACCAGATGACGCCACCGCCGATCTCGCGCAGCGCCTGCGGGTCTGGCCCGAGCGAGAAGCCGAACAGGAGCAGGGTCAGGACAGCGAGGAAGACGACGGAGTTGAAGTTCGCCTTCGAGCGCCGCTCCGCCGCGAGGTCCTTCCGGACGATCGCCGCCACGCGGTCCAGCTCACGGCGCGACACGGCGCGCTCCGCGCATGTTGCGCGTTCCGGGTTGCGGCGCCGCGCCCAACAACGGCTCGTCTCCGATCAGGCGGCCGGCCTCGAGCCAGACTTCCCGGTCGGCGACGCCGTCGGCGCGCGTCTCATCGTGGGTCGCGATCAGCGCGGCGCCCCCGTTCTGGACCACCTCGCGCGCAAAGCCGTTGACCAACTCGACCGCTTCGGCGTCGAAGCTCGCGTACGGCTCGTCGAGCAGAAGCAGCGCCGGCCGGCGCAGCAACAGCCGCGCAAACGCGAGGCGCCGTTGCATCCCGGATGAGAAGCCGCGGACTCGTTCGTCGGCGACGTCGCCCAGGCCGACCCGCTCGAGTGTGGCGAAGATCTCGTCCGGGGCCGAGCCAACGCCCATCATGCGCGCCGCGAACCGCAGGTTCTCGGCGGCGGTGAGGTCGTCGTACAACCCGGTGCGGTGAGTGAGGAAACCGACGAGTCCGCGGATGCGGTCGGCATCCTCGGCCGCATCCACGCCGAACACCGTCACGCTCCCGCGGCTCGGCCGCAGCAGCGTCGCGCCCACGCGCAGCAGCGTCGTCTTACCACTGCCGTTCCGGCCACGCAACGCCACCACCGAGCCTCGCTCGACGCGCAGATCGACCCCGCGCAAAGCCCACCGCGCACCGAACCGACGCGCAACGCCGTTCAGCTCGATCGCCGAATCGCCCTGCGCGTGATGTTCAGCCAATGCCCTCAACTTCCTCCAACTCGCTTCATTCGCGCCCACCGCTCCGCGCGCCACCTTTGCCTGTCACGGCGCCAAACCCGCAACCCGCAACCCGCAACCCGGCAACGCCCCGGACCTATACCCCGACCTTCACTTCCTGAATCAGCTTCGTGAGCGACTCGCGGGCATCGCCGAACAGCATGCGTGTGCGCTCGTTGTAGAACAGCTCGTTGTCGATCCCCGCGAACCCCGGCTTCATGCTCCGCTTCATCACGATGACGGTCTGCGCGTGGTCGGCGTCGATGATCGGCATCCCGTAAATCGGGCTGTTGCGATCGTGGCGCGCCGCCGGGTTCACGACGTCGTTCGCGCCGATCACCACGGCGACGTCCGCGCGGTCGAACTCGGCGTTGATCCGCTCCATCTCGACGAGCTGCGGATACGGCACGTTCGCTTCCGCCAGCAGCACGTTCATGTGGCCGGGCATGCGGCCGGCCACCGGGTGGATCGCGTACTTCACGTTCACGCCCTTCTCCTGCAGGTGGTCGGCCAGCTCGCGCACCTGATGCTGTGCCTGCGAGACGGCGAGGCCATAGCCGGGCACGAAGATGACCGAACGCGCGTAGCCGAGCAGGATCGCCGCGTCCTCCGCGCTGATGTCGCGCACCACCTTGCCGTCCGCCGCCGCGCCCGTCACGGTCGTGACCTCCGCGCCGAACGCGCCGAACAGCACGTTCGCCAGTGACCGGTTCATCGCCTGACACATGATCCGCGTAAGGATCAGGCCGGACGCGCCGACCAGCGCGCCCGCGATGATCAGCATGTTGTTGTTCAGCACGAACCCGGTCATCGCGGCGGCGAGCCCGGAGTACGAGTTCAGCAGCGCGATCACGACCGGCATGTCCGCGCCGCCGATCGGGATGACGAGCAACACGCCGAGCACGAGTGCCGCGGCGTTCAGCATCGCATAGAGCGGCAGGTCCGCGTCCTGGACCACGAGATAGCCGGCGAGCGCGATCGTCGCCGCGAACAAGACCCCTGTGATCAGCTTCGCCAGCGGGAACACGATCGGCCTGCCGGTCAGGAGCTCTTGAAGCTTCGCGAACGCGACGAGGCTGCCCGAGAACGCGACGCCTCCGATGATCACGCTCAGCATGATCGTTGTCTGGACGTCGAGCGGCGCCGCCACGGCGCCCCCGGCCGCGAACCGCAGATACTCGTCACCGGCGACGAGCGCGGACGCGGCACCGCCGAAGCCGTTCAGGAGCGCGACCATCTGCGGCATCGCCGTCATTTTCACGGTCCGCGCCAGCACCGCGCCGATCAGCGTCCCGGCGATTACGCCGACGATGATCCACGTGAAGCTGACGATCTCCCAATGCAGCAGCGTCACGACCACGGCGATCAGCATGCCCATGGCGCCGAGCTGGTTGCCGCTGCGCGCGGTGGCCGGCGAGCTGAGCCGCTTCAGGCCAATGATGAAGAGCGCGGCCGCGAAGAGGTACGAGAGACCGATGAGGACCGGCACCCAGCCCGTCGGCGCCCCGCTCATCGCTCGCCTCCTTCACGCCTGCGGAACATCTGAAGCATGCGATCCGTGACCAGGAACCCGCCGACGACGTTGATCATCGCGAACGTCACGGCGATCACGGCGAGCACGGTGCTGACGGGCGACTCGACGCGGCCGGCGACGACCAGTGCGCCGACGATCGTGATCCCGGAGATGGCGTTCGACCCCGACATCAGCGGTGTGTGCAGCATCTGCGGCACCTTCGAGATGACTTCGACGCCGACGAAGATCGCCAGCACGAATACGTACAGCGAGATCAACAGCCCTTCGATCATCGGCCTCTCCTCTTCAGTTCGCGATCCGGGTTCGCGCATCAGCGGTGCGACGAAACGCGTGGGCGAGTCTGGATTGCTCGCGCAAAGCCGCAAAGCTCGCCAAGCATCCGCAAAGTATCTTGGCGAGACCTTCGCGAGCTTGGCGTCTTGGCGCGAGGATTCCAACCATGCCGTGCCCTCTGGCTCGACTCTGCATTCAAGTTGCGCTGGCCAACGCCTTCACGCGCTCGTTCGTGACCTTCCCCGCGTGCGTGACCAGACAGCCGCTCGAGATTTCGTCCTCCGGATCGATGTGCAGCTCACCGTCTTTCACCAGGTGCTGGAGCAGCGCGACGATGTTCCTCGAGTACATCTGACTCGCATGGAACGGCAGCGTCGCGGGCAACTCGACGGGTCCGAGGATCGTGACGCCCTGGTGCTGGACCTCCTCGTCCGGCCGCGTGAGGGCGCAGTTGCCGCCGGATTCTGCGGCGAGGTCGACGATCACGGCGCCCGGACGCATGGCGTCGACCATCTCGGCCGTGATCAGGACTGGCGCGGGCCGGCCCGGAATCTGAGCCGTCGTGATGACGACGTCGGCGTCGGTCACGAGCTTGTGCAGGTGTTCGTGCTCGCGCTGCTTGGCGTCTTCCGATATCTCCTTCGCGTAGCCGCCCGCGCCCACGGCCTCCTCCATCTGGATGCCGACCCACTCGGCGCCGAGGCTCTCGACCTGCTCCTTCACCTCGGGGCGAATGTCGAAGCCCTGCACGACGGCGCCGAGTCGGCGCGCGGTCGCGAGCGCTTGCAGCCCGGCGACGCCCGCACCGAGCACCAGCACTTTGGCCGGCGGGACCGTGCCCGCCGCGGTCATCAGCAGAGGAAAGAACCTGCCGCTCGTCGCGGCGGCGATCAGCGCGGCCTTGTATCCGGCAACCGTCGCCTGCGATGACAGGGCATCCATGCGCTGCGCGCGCGTGATGCGTGGGACCAGCTCCATCGCGAACGCACTGATATCACGCGCGGCGAGCGCCTGGATCAGTTCGGGCGCCGTGAGCGGCTGCAAGAACCCGATCAGCGTTGACCCGGCGGGTAGGAGGTCGACCTCGGAGGGCGGGCTCGTATCCGGCGGCCTCACCTTCACGACGATGTCACCGTTCGTGAACAGCGCCGCCGCGTCCCTGACCACCTCGGCGCCCGCGTCACGGTACGCGGCATCCGTGAACCCGGCGGCGGCGCCGGCATCGCTCTCGACGGCGACGCCGAGCCCGAGCTCGCGCACGCGTGCCACGGCTTCCGGGACGAGCGCGACCCTGCGCTCGCCGGGACGGGACTCTTTACCTACAACGACCCTCATTTGAGTTCCGGGTTCCGAGTTCCGAGTTATCGAGCGTCATTGAGGTTCCTGGATTCCGCGTGATGAGTTCGTTCTCGTATCGCTGACCTCGAGTTCCGAGTCGCGGACGCACCAACCGAACCCGGAACCCGAAACGCGGAACTCGGAACCCGTTCCACCCAGTCCGCGATGAACACGTTCGTGTCGCCGGGCCGCGCGTGGTCGCGATTCGAGGCGAAGACGAGCTTGGTGCCGTCGGGGCTGAACATGGGGAAGCCGTCGAACTCCGGGGTCGCCGTGATGCGCTCGAGCCCCGTGCCATCCACATTGATCAGATAGAGGTCGAACTCGCGGCCTGCCGCATCATCGATGTTCGAACTGAAGATGATCTTCTCGCCGCTCGGGTGGAAGAACGGCGCGAAGTTCGCCGCGCCGTTGTCGGTGACCCGGCGCTTGTTGCGCCCGTCCGCGTCCATCACCCAGAGATCGAGTCGGGTCGGCCGGACGAGTCCGGCCGCGAGCAGCGCGCGATAGTCCGCCAGCTCTTCCGGGTCTTCCGGATGATGCGCGCGGTAGACGACCTTCGCGCCGTCCGTCGAGAAGAACGCGCCGCCATCGTAGCCCGGCTCGTCCGTGAGCCGCCGAACGTTTCCGCCGTCCGCGTCCATCGTGTAGATGTCGAGGTCGCCATCTCGGGTCGAGGTGAACAGGATCGTTTCGCCATCGGGCGAGATCGTCGCCTCCGCATCATAGCCGGGCGTCGAGGTCAGCCTCTGGACGTCCGAGCCATCCGCGCCCGACGTGAAGATGTCGAATTCATCGAGTGGCCATACGTAGCCGCGGCTGTAGTCGGGCGGGGCCGGGCACGCGCGATCGTGAAGGTGCGTCGAGCTGTAGAGCACGCGATCGCCGGCCGGGAAGAAGTAGCCGCACGTCGTTCGGCCCTCGCCGTTCGAGATGCGCCGCACGTTGCCGCCGTCGACATCCATGACAAACATCTGGTCGCATTCGCTCTCGCCCGGCCGGGTGCCCTGGAAGATCAGGCGGCGGCCGTCACTCGAGAAGTACGCCTCCGCGTTCTCGCCGAGCCGCGTCAACATCCGCAGGTTCGTGAGGCGTGGCTCGTCCGGGCGGTCCGGAAACGTCGCGGCGAGTCCTGCATCCGCCGCGCGGGAGGGGTCAGCCGTGCTAGGGTCGGGGTCCTCCGCCTGCTGCGCCGCGGCCGAGGATGCCGCGCGGTCGGCCACCGACTCGGAGCCATCCGCGCCGCAACCCGCCCCGAGCATCGCCGCGAGAGCTAAAGTCTGGGGACGCATAGCGTATAGAATACGCGCGCGACCCGACCCTGTCGAGCCCGCGCGACGCCTACCTGCGGCGTCACCCGACGCTCGGCGCCGCACTGCTGTTCACGGCGCCCTCAGCGCCGTCGAAGCCGCTCGGCAAGCCAACGGCATGCGGGTGGCTGTTGGACGCGGGCCGCCGGGCCGGCCTTCCGAAGCTGGTCGGCGGCGCATACCATCCCTACCGACATCTATGGGCCAAATGAGCGCGCCAGCCTGCCGGATGCCGCCGTCGCGGAGGCCGGCGGGTGGAAGAACGAGAGGGTGATGAAGGCGAGCTACCAGCGTGGCAGCGCGGCGTCCGTTCTCGCAGCCGTTGAGCTTCGTCATGCGTGACACGGGGTGCAAACGGGGTGCAGCGATGGAGAAAACCTAGCAATGTCCCGGAAATTCCAGGACGAGAACTTCTTGGTGTGGGAGGTCTATCCATCGGCGTCCCGCTTCGGTCTGGCGGACAAGCCGAGCCTGATCTTCAACTGCCTGACCGACCGTCAGCTCCGTCCCAGAATCCTCGGATTCGACGGTGATGAGGCTGGCGCCGAACGTTCGATCGACAGAGCTTCGCGCGAGCAGCTCGTCACCCTGCTGCACCGATCGCGCGAGATTCTCTGATCCGCCCGCCGCCAATCAGCACTTCACCTCGATAGGCGACGCCGGACTGACCGGGCGTCACGGCGCGCTGCGGCTCCTCGAGCCGGAAGCTGGCCTTACGCGCGTCGATGTGCGTGACGGTCGCGGCCGCGGCCGGCGCGCGATGCCGCAACTGTAGATACACGCGCTCACCCTCAGCGGGAGGCTCGGTGATCCAGTTCAGATCGCCGAGCGCGACGTCGTCTCTGTAGAGCTCGTCGGCGGAGCCGACCACGACTTCGTTCGCCTCGGGGCGCACACCCAGTACGTACAGCGGCTTGCGGAATCCGCCGCCCAGCCCGCGGCGCTGGCCGACGGTATAGCGCGCGTAACCTTGGTGATCACCGACCTTCGCGCCGGCGCTCGTGACCAGACTGCCGGGCCGTAACGCCGTGTGATCGACGCCGAGCCGTGTGGCGAGGAAATCCGCGTACGTGCCGTGTGGCACGAAACAGATCTCCTGAGACTCCGGCTTGTCCGCGGTCGAAAGCCCGAGCCGGCGCGCGTACGCGCGGACCTCGGCCTTCGTCAGCTCACCGACTGGAAAGCGCAGGCTCGCGATCGCTTCGCTCGGCACGCCCCACAGGAAATACGTCTGGTCCTTGGCCGGATCGACGCCTCGCCGGACCCGCACCACGCCGTCCGCACCGACCTCGGAGCGTGCATAATGACCGGTCGCCACGGCGCCTGCGCCGAAGCGACGGCCGCGCTCGAGCAGGTCGGGAATCTTCGTGTTCGAGTTACAACGCACGCACGGATTCGGCGTGCGACCCGCCGCGTACTCGCCCACGAAATCGTCGATCACCGCGCTCGTGAACGACTCCTCCATATCGAACACGTAGTGCGGGATTCCGAGCGAACCGGCGACGCGACGCGCATCGATGATCCCGTCCAGCCCGCAGCACGTCTTGCCGTTCGTGACCTTCTCGGAGTAGCAGAACGTCTTCATGGTCACGCCGATGACGTGGTGACCCTGCTCGACGAGCAACGCCGCCGCCACGGACGAGTCCACGCCCCCCGACATCGCTACAATGATGGTCCTACCGCGCGACACCTATTCCTCTACTCGTTTCTCCGCCCGGTCCCTGCGGGTACCAGGGAAATTGATGAAAACGTCCGGGCCGATAGGGAATGCCCCGCGCCAAGACGCCAGGCACGGCTAGGATCCGCCAAGACCCCCCTTTGCGTCCCCTCCGCGATCTTTGCGCTTTGCGAGAGCGTTTCCTGCCAACCGTGTCGTCTGCCATCGAATCTCAACTCAGTTTTCCATGCCGCTCGCGCGGCACCAGCGATGCGCGAAACTCGGAACCCGGAACCCGTTTCTACTCAGCGCCCCCACGCGCCGTGGCGCGATCGATCATAGGAGAAACGACGCGGCTGCAAGCCTCATAGTTTCTCAGGAGTTGCCATGGCGCTGTTTGCGCAACCAGCGATCCCTGAAACGGGGCGGCGGCGGGGAACCCGCAACCCGCAACACGCCAACTCGCAACCCGTCTCTACTCAGGCACGCGCGGGGATCCGCACGCGATCGACTACCCGTGGGAAGATGTCGAGCACCCGATCGATCTCCGCCGGCGTCGTCGTACGGCCCAGCGACATCCGGATCGATGCGCCGGGATCGACGCGACCCATCGCCAAGAGCACGTGGCTCGGCTCGACCGAGCCGCTCTGGCACGCCGACGCGCCGGACACCGCGACGCCCTCGAGGTCGAGCCCGATCAGCAGCCCTTCTTGATCCGCGCCCGGCACCGTGACGTTCAACACGTGGGGCAGCCGCGGCGCGCCGCCGCCGTTGACCACGAGATCGGGGAGCCGCTCGCTCAGGCCGGCCTCGAGCGCATCGCGCAAGGCGCCGAGGCGCGCGGCCTCCTCTTCCTGCTCATTGGCGGCCAGGTCGATCGCGAGCGCGAGGCCGACCGCCGCCGCCACGTTCTCCGTGCCCGGCCGCAGCAGCCGTTCCTGACCGCCGCCGTGCGTCAACGGAGACACATCGGCGCCATCGCGAATGTAGAGGCAGCCGATGCCCTTGGGCCCGCCGATCTTGTGGCCGCTCAGCGAGAGCAGGTCGCAGCGCACCTCATCGACCCGCACGCGCACCTTACCCATCGCCTGCACTGCGTCCGTGTGGAACACGACACCGCTCGCGCGACATCGTTCCCCGATCTCGTGGACCGGCTGCAACGTGCCGACCTCGTTGTTCCCCCACATCACGCTCACCACGCACGGTCGAGCCGCGATCGCTTCATCGATTGCGTTGGCGTCGACCCGACCGTCCGCGTCGACACCGAGCACGATCAGCTCCGCCCCCTCCGCCGCCGCCTGCTTCGCCGCCAGTGACACGGCCTTGTGTTCGATCGCAGTGCACACCACCGCGCGGTCCGGCGCGCTTCCGCACACCGATCGCCACCGGCCGAGCACCGCGATGTTGTCGGCTTCCGTGCCGCCACCGGTGAACACCATCTCGCGACGCTTCCCCCCGAGCGCCGCGGCGATCCGCTCGCGCGACTCCTCGAGCGCATTTCTCGCCTGACGGCCCCAACGGTGCGCGCTCGACGGATTGCCGAACCGCTCCGAGCCGTACGGCGCCATCGCCTCCCGAACCTCCAGCCTCAACGGCGTCGTCGCTGCATGATCGAGGTAGATCGGCTCCACTTCACCACTCCACTCTGGCGCGGTCACTTCAGATTCGCTGCCGCCCCGCACCACCGGAATGCCCGGGCGAAGACGGCTCTTCTCGCCAGCCTCCGTCGAGCCGGCGCGAGGGTTGGCATGACCTGTTGCCCGGCCTAAATTACCCCTATGCTCGACCGGGCACCACCGCCGCTCCCCCCGAGCGGGACCGACTGCTTTCGTGCGACCGTGCACGGCACGGTCTTCTGTGAGCGCAGCAGCCACCTCGCCCGCGTCAATCCAGGCGACGAGTTGTTCCTCATCCCCGGTCCGCCACTCGACGATGCGCCCGGCGTCTGGGTCCATCTGCCCGGCGGAGACCTCCTCGGTCACCTCCCGCCCGAGATCGAGGCCTGGCTGACACCTTGGATGCTCAGGGGTGGCCGCGTCCGCGCCCGCGCCCTCCGCGTCTCCGGCGTCGATGTTCCTAGCTGGCGCCGGCTCCTCATCGAGGTCACCTGCTCCTGAAAGCTCGGCCGTAAGGCGCGGGAGCATGAGGGCGCGGTATAGGATGAGCCGTGCCCCAGGAGCTCCACAGCGACGCTCACACCACTTACCGCTGCTACCTTCACGGTCCTGACGGGGTTCGTGAGCTCGCGCCCTGGGGTCCTGGGGCACGGCCGTTGAACCTAACGGCAACCAGCTAGCAGGTCAACAGCTTACACGCCTGAACCTACACGCCCGAACCGGCAAAACGTCTGGCGAGGCGGGGCGCAGGCGGGCGGCTTCTGTTGACAGTCGGAAGAAGCCACGCGCATCTTGCTTCTTCCGATCATCTAGAGGAAGCGATGGGCTCGCACAGCGGCTCGATCGTCCGTTGGGGCTGAAACGCGGCGTGGCGGTATGAGTTCCGGCGTGATGTCCGCTACGCGCTGCGCACGCGGCGCCTTCGGCGGCAATCTTCGCGGCTGTCGCACTCATCGCGAGTCTTCTACCCGCATGGCGGGCGACGAAGGTCGATCCAATGATCGCGCTGCGCGTCGAGTGACGGGTCACTAGCCTGCAGGCCCAAGCGGACGGCACGGGTGTCCACCACGTCGCCGAGCCGGCGGCTCTAGCGCTGCCCGCGCTGGTCGACGCGGCCTGGGCCCCGCTCGAGTCGACGCCCGACGGCGCCGTGGAGCGCGCCAGTGAAGCAGGAGAGGATTGAGCCCGGAATCCTGCACTGTCGAGTACGGGCACGCTCGTTCGACTATCGGCTGAAAATCGTCGGCGCCTCATTTCGAGCGGACGCATGGGCGTGGAGCATTCGACATTCAACTTCCAAGCGATCCAGAGAACGATGTCGCGGAACAAACAGACCGTCGAGACCTACCTGGACGGCTTTCGCAAGAACGATCACGCCCAGATTCTGTCGTGCCTCGCGGACGACATCGAGTGGACCGTCTTCGGCGCGTTCCACCTCACCGGCAAGCAGGCGTACGACGATGCGATAGAGGCGCCCGGCTTCGTCCCGCCTCCCCAGCTCGAAGTCGTGCGCATGGTCGAGGAGGGCGACGTCGTCATGGCCGAGCTGACGGGATCGGTGATGCGCGACACCGGTGAGCGGATGCGGATGTCCATGGCCGAGGTGTTCGTCATGCGAGATGGCAAGATCGCCGAACGCCGCGCCTGGGTGATCGAGCTAAAGGAGAACGATTTCCGCTGAGGGCGCCTCGGTGCGAGCCTGGTGGTCCGTGGCCGAAGTGACTTGCCAAGGAATCTCGGCCACGGGTCACTAGCGAGCGAGTGCCTGTGCCAGCCGCACCAGTACCGCCTCGGGCTCATCCACGATCTGGCGCCAGGTCACCCGCATCACCCTGAGGCCGGCGGCGACGAGCGTGGCGTCGCGCTGATGATCGCGTTCGAACGCCTGAGGCGAGGAGTGATACGCTCGGCCATCGATCTCGACCACGAGGCGGTCCACGCGCCAGTAAAAATCGACGTTGTTGCCTTGCGCCATGACGTTGACCTCGGGCTCGCGGAGCCGCGCTTTACGAACAAGCGCGAGGAATCGCTCCTCCGCCTCCGACCGCGTCAGGGCCGGGCCGGGCCGGGACTCGAGCAACGCGCGCAACGCGCTGACGCCCCGGCCTTTCGGGTGGCAATCCAACACCGAAAGCATACGAGAACGCGTGGTGACGCGGCGCGCCATCGCTTCGGCGAGCGCACGCTCGAGCGCACGAGGCGTCGTCACGCCCCCCAGGTCGTAGAGCGTGCGCGCCGGCGTGGTGACCGGGATGCGATCCTGCGTGGTCACCTCATCCTTACGCAACGTGCGCAAACGATGCACCCGAATGCCGGGTCGGTTGCCGGCGCGGCCGCTCTTGACCGCGACCTCGACGACCGACGCCTCGTCGCCACGCGGAAGCAGCTGCCAGAGCGAGGCCGCGCTCCGGTGACTGACGGCCGCACCGTTGCCGCACGCGAGCACCGCCGCCATCTCGCGCGCGTTCGGCAACGGCAGGGGTCCAGCCACGTAGACGGCGCGGTAGATCGACCGCAACCGGCCAGTCCGCAGGCGATAGTCGACGACGTCGGCGGCCACACCGGCACGCAGGAGCTGAGCGCGAGCGACCACGCCGTGCTGGCGAGCCGCGAACCTCGCAATCACTTCCTCAATGTCCGTCCGCTGCGTAGTACGACTGCCCATCCCTCCTCCGATCGCCCATCACAGATCATTCCGCGCACCCGGCGCGTCGATCATCTTATTAACCGATGCCGACGGTCGCCGGATCTCGTGCGTCCAGCATGCTCGACGCCTCGGCCTCGCATCGCCTTTCGTCGATGCGGCGTCCCGACAACCCGTCACCCGATCACGGCCTTTCATGCCCGTGACGAGATAACCGCGACTATTCCGGCTAACTCGTCACGCGAACCTGGCGCGTCGGCGCCGTGACGGGATATCCGCGATTATTCCGGCTAACTCGTCACGCGCTGCTTTCGAGCCTTACGACTGACGAGTTGACCGAGCGTCCGAACGCGCTGGTGCGCCCGGTTACGTTCGCCGGTTCTGCCAGGACGGTTGACCGAGCCTCCGGGCGGGCGGGTGCGGCGGTCGCACAGGCCCTGGT
>JBOHRM010000539.1:0-4536 GCA_050732715.1 Longimicrobiales bacterium | reverse complement strand
GACTCCAGGAACGCGTCCAGCGGATGGTCGAGGAGCGGGATCGCGAGCAGCGCGAAGGCGGCGTTTACGAGTGGTGACTTGGGTCATCGGACTGGGGGCGTTGTGGGTGTATGTGTTTACCCTGACTGGCCCCAATACCGACCGCCAACCCAACGTCCCGCTACGGGGAACCAGCCCGAGCTGGTTCGGCCGGTGTCGTTGCCACATTCGGGCTTCGTTCCTAGCTTCCTAGTGTGCGTGTACGATTGTTGTTCTTCGCTTCCTACCGTGACCTGGCGGGCCGGGATTCCCTGGAGCTCGAGCTCCCGTCCGGCGCGGATGCCGCGCACGCGATCCGGTTGGCGCGCCAATCGACGCCAGCGCTCGGCCGCCTGCCGGAGCGCCCGGCGATCGCCGTCAACCAGTGCTACGCGGCTCTGGCAACGCCCCTGAGCGAAGGCGACGAGGTGGCGCTCCTGCCGCCCGTCGCCGGAGGCTGAGATGCGCGGGTGGGTGACTGAACGCCCGATCACGGCTGCCGACTTGCTCGAGCGAGTCGGCAGTGAGGCCGACGGGGCGATCGTGCTGTTCCTCGGCACGGTCCGCTCGGAGAACGACGGCCGTGCCGTCTTGCGACTGCGCTACGGTGCGTACGTCGAGATGGCCGAGCGCGTGTTGGCAGAGATCGCTGAGGAGGCGGCGCTGCGGGTGGGCAGCCGCCGTATCGCGGTGGCGCATCGCGTCGGCGAGCTGGCGGTCGGCGAGATCAGTGTGGGTATTGCGATCTCGACGCCGCACCGCGCCGAGGCGTACGACGGTTCCCGCTACATCATCGAGGAGATCAAGAAGCGCCTGCCGGTTTGGAAGCAGGAGGAGTACGTCGGCGGTGAGCACGCCTGGCTCGATGGCGAGACCGCCTCCCCCCCTCACCCTCTTCCCCCAAGGGGAGAGGGATCAGAGGACCCGGTGCGCAGCCAGCGTCGTGCCGGCGCAGCTCGGGCGCCGCGGACTGCGGACGCCGAGGCCACGCATGACTGACCTCCTCGCGCTCGCGACCGCGAAACGGCGGTCCTTCGAATCGGGCCCCGCCAGCGGCATGCGTGACGCCTTCGGCCGGCGCATCGAGTATCTCCGCATCTCCGTGACTGACAAGTGCAACCTCCGCTGCGTTTACTGCATGCCGGAGGAAGGGCTTCCATGGTTGAGCCGCTCCGAGATCCTCTCGTACGAGGAGATCGCGGAGATCGTCCGAGTCATGGCGGCGATGGGGCTGCGGCGCGTGCGCATCACCGGCGGCGAGCCGCTGGTCCGGCGTGACCTCGATCATCTGGTCCGTGCGATCTCGGCGATTCCAGGCATCGAGGATATCGCCCTGTCCACGAACGCCGTGCTGCTGGCGGAACAGGCGCAGCGCCTTCGCAGCGCCGGCGTGCACCGCGTCAACGTGTCGTTGGACTCGCTCCGGCCCGACCGCGTCGACGCGATCGCGCGGCGGCCCGGCTCGTACGCACGCATCATGGCCGGCCTCGATGCCGCCGAGCGCGTCGGATTCGATCCGATCAAGATCAACACGGTGATCATGCGCGGCCGCAATGATGACGAGCTCGAGGACCTCGCCGCGATCACCCGTGAGCGGCCGTGGCACGTCCGATTCATCGAGGTGATGCCGGTCGGCGAAAACCTCGACGTCTCGGCCCGCGAGTTCGTGTCGGCGCACGAGATGCTCGGCGTCGTACGGCGGATCGGCGAGCTCGAGCCGGTCACCGGGCCGCACGGCAACGGACCCGCCACATACTTCCGGTTCCCAGGCGCACGCGGCACCGTCGGCGTGATCACGCCGATGAGCCACAACTACTGCGATCGCTGCAATCGGTTGAGACTCACCGCCGATGGCAGGCTTCGGCCGTGTCTGTTCGGGGCGATCGAAACGCCGCTGCGCGACCCGCTGCGCCGTGATGAGCCGCTCGAGCCGCTCATCGTGGAGACCCTCGCGATCAAGCCGGAACGGCACCACCTGGTCCAGGGCAGCGCCGCCGGCTCCGGCGGACTCCTCGCGCTCTCCCAGGTGGGAGGGTGAACAAGGGGTTCCGAGTTCCGGGTTCCCGGTTGATCGGTTGAAGCAAACTCGGAACTCGGAACTCGGAACCCGGAACACGAACGAAGTGAGCCGTTTGACACTCCCGACGCCGCACTCTAGCTTGCGGCGTTTTTCATACGCGTCTATCGGAATGCAACCAACATATGCTTGAGAAGATCACGGTGGTCGGCGCCGGTCACGTCGGCGCCACGGCGGCCCAGGGCCTCGCGCGCAAGGAGCTGGCCCGCCGGGTCGTGATGATCGATATCGTCGAAGGCGTCCCACAGGGCAAGAGTCTCGATCAGTGGGAGTCCGCACCGATCGAAGGGTTCGACACTCGCGTCGCCGGCACGAACTCGTACGAGGACACCGCGGATTCGGATCTCGTGATCGTGACCGCGGGCATCGCGCGGAAGCCCGGGATGAGCCGCGAGGACCTGCTCAACACGAACGCCGGCATCGTACGAGACGTCTCGGAGAACATTCGGCGCACTTCGCCCGGCGCGATCGTGATCATGGTGTCGAATCCGCTCGACGTGATGGCCTACGTCTGCAAGGAGAAGACGGGCTTCCCAGCCGAGCGCGTGATCGGCATGGCCGGCATCCTCGACACCGCGCGATACCGTTCGTTCATCGCGATGGAGCTCGATGTCAGTGTCGAGGACATCCAGGCGCTGGTGCTCGGCGGCCACGGCGACACGATGGTGCCGCTCGCATCGTACACCACGGTCAGCGGCATCCCGCTGGCGCAGATGATGGCGGCGGACCGGATCGATGCGCTCATCGAGCGGGCCCGTACGGGCGGCGCCGAGATCGTCGGCCTGCTCAAGTCCGGCAGTGCGTACTACGCGCCTGGCGCGGCCGTCGTGCAGATGGCCGAAGCGATCGCGCGTGACAAGAAGCGAATCCTGCCGTGCGCCGCCTGGCTGCGCGGCGAGTTCGGGCTCGATGGCCTGTATCTCGGCGTGCCGTGCAAGCTCGGCGCCTCGGGTCTCGAAAAGGTCATCGAGGTCGAGCTGACGGACGCCGAGCGCTCGGCGCTCGAGCGCTCGGCCGATTCGGTCCGGGAGACCATGGCGTTGCTCGGTTGACCCGATCCGCGCAGCACGTGCGCCGCGTCACGTCGTTCTACGCATCGTCCGTAGGCAAGAAGATCACGATGGCGGCATCAGGAATCATCCTGATCGGCTACGTGGTCTTGCACATGCTCGGCAACCTGAAGGTGTATCAGGGCGCCGCATCCTTCAACGCATACGCCGAGGGGCTGCGCACGATCGGCGAGCCATTCTTCGGCTATGGCCAGCTCCTGTGGATCGCGCGCATCATCCTGCTCGCCACCGTCGGCCTGCACCTGCTGGCGGCGTATCAGCTCACGCGGATGAGCCACCGCGCGCGCCGGCACGGCTACCGCGAGTTCGATTCGCTCGCGTTCAGCTACGCGTCACGCACGATGGTGTGGGGCGGGATCATCATCTTGGCGTTCGTGATCTATCATCTCCTCGACCTCACGTTCGGCACGGTGAATCCGGACTTCATCCCCCACAACGTGTATCACAACTTCGTGGCGAGCTTCTCGCGCTGGCCCGTCTCGCTGGCCTACATCGCGGCGATGATCCCGTTGGGCCTGCATCTGTATCACGGCACGTGGAGCGTGTTTCAGACTCTCGGCGCCTCGCACGCGCGCTACAACCGATTCCGCCGCCCGCTGGCGCTGGCGATCGCGCTCGTCGTCGTCATCGGCAACATCTCGTTCCCGGCCGCGGTGCTCGCGGGCTGGGTTCGATAGGTCACGGTAATGCAGCTGGACGCACGGATTCCGCCCGGTCCGATCGAGCAGAAGTGGAGCCGGCACAAGTTCGAGCTGAAGCTTGTCAACCCGGCGAACAAGCGGAAGTACGACATCATCGTCGTCGGCTCGGGGCTGGCCGGTGCGTCGGCGTCCGCGTCGCTCGCCGAGCTGGGGTACAACGTCCGCTGCTTCTGCTTCCAGGACAGCCCGCGCCGCGCGCACAGCATCGCGGCGCAGGGCGGGATCAACGCCGCGAAGAACTACCAGGCGGACGGCGACAGCGTCTTCAGGCTGTTCTACGACACCGTCAAGGGCGGCGACTTTCGCGCGCGCGAAGCGAACGTCTATCGACTCGCGGAGATCAGCCTCGACATCATCGACCAGTGCGTGGCGCAGGGTGTGCCGTTCGCGCGCGAGTACGACGGCCACCTCGCGAACCGCTCGTTCGGCGGTGCGCAGGTCTCGCGCACGTTCTACGCGCGCGGCCAAACCGGCCAGCAGCTCCTGCTGGGCGCCTATCAGGCGCTCGAGAAGCAGGTCCGCGCCGGCAAGGTCGAGATGTTGGCGCGCCATGAGATGCTCGATCTGGTGGTGATCGACGGCTGCGCCCGCGGCATCGTGACGCGCGACCTGCTGGATGGCCGCATCCAGTCTTGGGTCGGCGACGCCGTCGTCCTCGCGACCGGCGGCT
>JBOHRM010000538.1:0-9945 GCA_050732715.1 Longimicrobiales bacterium | reverse complement strand
CGATAAGGTAGCTGTCGACCACGGTCATTGCACCGGCCGTCATCGGTGCGGCTCCGCTCGTGCCGCTCTCAGTACCTACCGGCCCAGCTCGCGCATCATCTCGAGCATCGTTGGCCGGAACCCCGCGCGAGCGAACCATCGCTTCGCGGACTCGTTCCGCTCCGCGGTAAAGAGCACGACACGTGGCACACCCCGGCTCTCGAGCGCCGACACCGTCGCGTCGAGCAGCATGCGGCCGACGCCCCGCCCTCGATGGGCGGGATCGATCATCAAGTCGTGGAGCACGCCCGCCGGGCCGCGCAGCGCCATGTAGTCGTGCCCCTCAACGTCTGCGTACGTGTAGCCGATCACCTCGCCGTCCTGCTCGGCAACGAGCATGACCACATCAGGCTCGTCAAGCTGCGTCCGGAGGAACGAGGCGTACCCGTGCTCGGTTTGCGGCGAGGCCGCGATGAAACGCCCCGGGTCGAAGTCATGGTGCATTTGAACAAGGAGCGCGCCGAGTCGGCCGATCGCCAAGAGGTCGGCGGGCGCTGCCGGGCGTATAGTGACGGCCGGCGCGTCGGGTGTCGTGGCGTCCATCAGCTTCCCTTGGGCAGGTCCAGTGGCTCAGGAATCGCTCACTTGGCGTCAGATGCTTCGTTCGTCACGCCGGCTGTTAGCGCGAGCGCGAGCACGCCGGTTGAGCAATACGTTGCCGAATCGATCTGACCGAGCGCCATCGGCCCCTAGGTCGTTGGCGCTCAGATCATGCTCGCTCGGCGGCAGATCAGCGCGCAGAACGCCTCATCCTACACCAGAATCGCGTCGACCAGATCGCCGAGCGCATCGAGTGACCGGCTCAAGGTCGCCGGGTTCATCGCGGAACGCCGGAAACGCCCACGCGCCGGAGCGGGAGTCGCCGCTCTGGACACGGCCGTTGGCGAACACTATGTTGCTCTAGACCTGGAGCAACATGGGTTGGGCCGACGATTCACGGGAGAGAACCGGATGACGAATCGGAGCGAGGCGAGAGACCTCTTCCCGGGCGCGCTGGAGATGATGATCCTGCGCGTCCTCGAAGGGCAGCCGATGCACGGCTACGCGCTCGTGAAGCGGATCCAGGAGGTCTCGAACGAGCTTCTTCGAGTCGAGGAGGGATCGCTTTACCCTGCGCTTCAGCGCCTTCTCAAGGCGAAGCTGGTCAGCGCTGAGTGGGGGGTGTCATCGACGAACCGGCGCGTGCGCAACTACCGGCTCACGCCGGCGGGAGCGAAGCACCTGGCGATCGAGGTCTCGCGATTCGAGCGCATGCTGAAGGGGATCACGCTGGTTTTGGCGCTGGGGGACGCATGAACCCGCTCCGATGGTTTTTCGCGCGCCGCCGCCATATCGACGACCTTTCCTTGGAGATTCAAGCGCACCTGGAGACGAAGATCGACGAGCTGGTGGCCAGCGGAATGACACGGCCCGAGGCGACGGCGGCCGCTCATCGCGTCTTCGGCAACGTGGCGCGCATCGAGGAAGAGAGCCGCGCCGTGTGGCAGTGGCCCAGGCTCGAATCGCTCGGCCAGGACGTTCGGTACGCCACGCGCCGGCTCCGTCACCGGCCCGGCTTCGCAATCCCGGTCATCGTCGTGCTCGCTCTCGGCATCGGCGCCACGACGGCGGTGTTCAGCGCTGTGGACGCCGCGCTGCTGCGCGCGCTGCCGTTTGCAGATCCCGAGCGGCTGGTCGCGCTCACCAACGTGAACATTCCCTCGGAGTTCTCGCAGGATGACTCGAGCGACGGCCGCCTTCTCAACATCGAGGATGTCCGCGGGATGCCCGAGGTTTACTCGAATGTCGCGGCGTACGCTTCGGGCGGGGTGAATCTCGACGATCCGGAGCGCCCGCTGCGCGTGCGGGCGGGCGTCGTGACCGCGTCGTTCTTTGCCACGCTGGGTGTGCAGCCGGTGCGCGGTCGAGCGTTCACCGAGGAGGAGGGACGACCGAACGGTCCGCGCGCGGTCATCCTTTCACACGGCCTCTGGGGCGCACACTTCGGTGGCGAGGACGTGTCGGGGCGCAGCGTCACGCTGCACGGCCGGCCGTACACGATCGTGGGCGTCATGCCGGCCGGCTTCACGTTCCCCGAGGCGAGCGACCTATGGATCCCGCTCACCGTGCCGATCACGTTCGAGACGTTCGAGCCCTTTCGGGGTTTTTTGCCATCCATCGTGATTGCCCGCGTGGCGGAGGGCGTGTCGCTCGAGATCGCTGGCGCGCGGACGCTGGCGCGTTGGCGGCAAGTCACCACGCCCGCGCAAGGGGAGCGCCGCGAGAGTCTGAACGAGTGGCTGACCGAGGTGGAGGCCGAGGGAGCTGCCGCGCCGTTGCGTCGTCAGCTCGTGGGTGAGCGGCGGCGGCCGCTGCTCGTGCTGTTCGGCGCGACGGGCCTGCTCCTCCTCATCGCGTGCGCCAACGTCGCGAACCTGCTCCTGAGCGATGGTGCGATCCGCCGGCGCGAGATCGCGTTGCGGGGCGTGTTGGGGGCGACGCGGAAGCGCATTCTGCGTCAGCTCGTGGTCGAAAGTGCTCTCCTCGCCCTCGCCGGCGCAGGACTCGGAATCATGCTCCTGCCCGCCGTGATGGGCGCGCTCGACGCGATGTTGCCAACATCGCTCGCGGGAGTTGCACAGGCGCGGCTCGACCTCCGCGTCCTGGGTTTCGCAGCGCTCGTCGCTGTCCTGACCACGCTGCTCTTCGGGCTCTGGCCGGCGATCGGGGCAGCGCGCGGCGATGCGAATGATGCGCTCAAGGCCGGAGGGCGCTCCGCCACGGCCGCCGGGTTCGGCGGCGCGCGCCGCGCGCTCGTGGCAACGGAGGTGGCGCTCACGGTCATGCTCGTCATCGCGGCCGGACTTCTGCTGCGAAGCTTCGATCGGCTCATGTCCGAGGAGATCGGCATGCGCCCGGAGCACGTCGCAACCCTCGAGCTAGCGTTTCCGAGGGTGATGCCTGGAGCCGACCGGCTACGCGTGATCGAAGGCGCGATCGGCTACCTGCTGCGCCAGCCCGGCATCGTGGCCGCCGGCGCGGTGAACGACCTGCCGCTGCGGGGAGGCGGCGGCCTCTCGGTGACCGTGAGCGTCCCTGACGCGCCGCCGCTGCCAGCGGGCGAGCGGCGTTTCGCGCGCCAGCTCATCGCGACCGGCGGGTACTTTGCGACGCTGGGTATTCCCCTGATTCGAGGACGCACGTTCACTCCAGCCGATGACGCACGAGGAACGCCGGTGGCGATCGTCAGCAAGAGCGCTGCCGACGCGTGGTGGCCGGGGCGCGATCCCATCGGCCGGACGTTCGCGATGCACCCTGATGTGCCGCCGCTCATGGTAATTGGTCTAGTCGCGGACGTGCGTGAGGGGCGCCTCGATCGCGATCCGACGCCTCAAATGTATTTCTCGATGCACAACGGACTCCATTCCAGCGCGGCCGTCGTCGTCCGTGGAATACTGCCGCCATCGGAGCTCACGGCACGCCTCATCGACGCGGTACAGACAGTCGCGCCTTCCCAGGCCGTCTACAACGTCCGCATGATGGGCGAGGTCATCGGCGCTTCGGTGGCACCCCGGCGGATCAACACGATTCTCATCGCGCTCTTCGCCGGTCTCGCGCTGGCCCTGTCCGCGTTGGGCGTCTACGCCGTCGTGGCCTACGGCGTCGCGCAGCGCACACGCGAGTTCGGCATCCGCGCCGCTCTCGGCGCCAGGATGCCGGACCTGCTGAGTCTCGCGTCGCGTGAAATGGCGGCGGTGCTGATGTTGGGGACCGTGATCGGCCTGGCCGGCGCCTGGGCCGGGGGCCACATGATGGCGGCCCTGCTTTATGAGATCGACCCGCGCGACACGGCAACGTTCGTCACCGTCCCGCTGGTGCTCTTGCTACCCGCCGCCGTCGCCACCCTCGTCCCGGCGCTGCGCGCGATGCGAGTGAATCCGGCGGAAGTGATGCGGGCGGACTGACTCTCGACGACCCGTCCCGCCTATCGCTGTGCCCCTGGCTAGGTGTTGGCTAGGTGAGCCCGTGAAGTCCACTACGAAGACTTGCCGTGCTCGCACGATGCCACCGGGTCATCGAGTAGCAGGCTTTTGGCCTGAACTCGTAGAGCCGTACTGCGCTCGAAACGGCCGAGGCGAGCGAGCACTGAACCTCCGACGGCGCGGCGTCGCATCAGGGGACGAGTAGGGACGCGGCGCCGAGCACCAGGATCGCCAACCCGATCGCCGTCTTGAACCCCGCCGAAAGGACACGCGCGACGACGGTTCCCCACCCCACGCGTCCCGCCGCGACCAGCTGTCGCGTCTCCCCATAGCTCACGGCGAACGCGCCGGCGAAGGCGCCGAGGACGCCAGCGATGATAGAGCCGACGATCGGTACCGGAAGGCCGACGAAGACTCCGATGAACCCACCGAGGACCGCGCCCCAGAACGCCCGCTTACTCCCGCCATAGCGCACGTTCACGCGCTGCGCGACCCAGTACTCCACGAGCTCCGCCACGAGCGCCAACGCGATGCATCCTAGTAAGACGGGGACGCCGACCACACCGAAGTACGCGCCGACGCTGAGCACGAGAACCATGACCCACGTTCCCGGAAGGCCGAGCGGGACGAGTAGAAGGGCGAGTGCCATCACGACGATGCCGAGCACCGCCAGCGGGGTCACGGTCATTGGTTCTGTCTCGATCCTCCCGACGATTGGAGCGCCGTACTCACCGCTGAACATCCCGGATATTTCGGACCAATGTCACCGTCGTGATGACTCTTGTCCAAGACCTTCGCTCCGGACCGCCCCATCGTCCCATCCATGCCCGCACTCCCCCGACCGTCCCTCTCCCTTTAGATTGCGGTCGGCTGCCGCGGTCTCGGCGGCCTTGGCATTCTGCGATATCCGGCTCTTGCGTTTCGCGACTGGAGGCGCCTTGCACGCGGACCGCTTCAACGAGGACGAAGCCGCGGCCATCTTCGCCCGGGCGGCGGAGGTCGAGTCGTCAGGCCGCCAACCGGTCTCCGGGCCCGGCGGTATGACGCTGGCGGAGCTGCAGGAGATCGGGAAGGAGGCGGGGCTCTCACCTGAGGCCGTGGCGCAGGCCGCCGTGTCCCTGCGCAGCGCCGGGACGCCCGTGCCCGCACCCAGGTTTATCGGCATCCCGATCGGCGTGGCGCGCACCGTTGCGCTGGAACGGCCCCTCTCCGATGAGGAGTGGGGCGGGCTGGTGGCGGAGCTGCGGGCGACCTTCGACGCCGGCGGGAACGTCCGCTCCGACGGGAGCTTCCGCGAGTGGCGGAACGGCAACCTCCGGATCCACGCCGGTCCCGCGCCCGGCGGCTATCGGGTGGACATGCGTACCTCCAAGGGGAGCGCCCGCAGCCTCATGACGATGGGCGGCGTGATGACAGGCATCTCGGGGGCGCTCCTGGCGGTCGGGACCCTGACCGGGAACATTGCGCCCGGCCACGCGGCCGACTTCACTCCCATCCTCGCCATCGGGGCCGGTCTGTTCGGTGCGGGCGTGCTCCAACTCCCCGCCTGGGCCCGCCGCCGCCGCGAGCAGTTCGAGCGAATCGCCGAACGCCTGAGGGCCGCTATCCGCGCCTAGCCGTCCCGCACCACTTCCCGCCGAATCGCTACCTCGTCGCACCCGATCTACCCGCGTTTCACCGCTGGACTTTCAGTTCAGATCTCCGCCGAGATCGGCGCGGCGAATCGCCTCTTTTTCACCGGAAGCTGATCGGCCCGCGGCGCTCTTCTGGCGGGCGCGTGGCGCGCGCGAGATTTTGCTGCGCGAGCTTGTAACCCGGGTCCATCTCGAGGGCGATGCGATAGTTCTTCAGTGCATCGACGCGGTCACCGGCCAGCTCGCGGAGCACCCCTAGCAGATTGAACGCCTCCGGCCGGGATGAATCAACCGCGATCGCGCGCCTGACGTGCTCCGTGCCGCATCGAAATGGCGATCGCTGATGAACCGCTTCGCCAGCTCGACGTGGTCTCGATAGCTGTCTGCGCGTGCCGCATCCACGCGCTCGCGGTCCAGGACGCTACTGACGAGCACGCGGATCTCATCGACGGAGAACGGCTTCTGAATGAAGTCGGCGGCGCCCAGCTTCATCGCTTCGATCGCGTTCTCGATGCTGCCGTGCGCGGTGATGATGATCACACGCACCTCTGGATGCGCGCGTGCCGTTCGCTCGAGGACTTGCATGCCGTCGATCCCTGGCATGAGCAAGTCGAGCAGCATGAGGGCGGGCGGCTCGGCTTCGAGCCTCTCGAGTGCTTCGTCTCCGTTCGCGGCGGTCACGATGTCGCAGCCGAGCGGCCTCAGCGCCTCTTCGAGCGAGAGGCGCGTGTTCTTCTCATCGTCGACCACCAGAATCGTTCGCTTGCGCATGATCTTCGCTTTCTTCCGGATGAAACTTCGTGTGCTCGGGCGCAATCGGCAGGGTGAAGCTGAACACGCTGCCCGGCCCGGGGCCTGAATCGACCCAGATGTCGCCGCCGTGCGCGCGGACGATGGCTCGTGAGATGGCGAGGCCGAGCCCGGCGCCGTTCTGATCTCGGTCCCGGTCGAGCCGAACGAATCGGTCGAAGAGCCGGGCCTGGTCCTCGACCGAGATGCCGACGCCGTTGTCGGCCACCGAGAACTGGACGTAATCGTCCATCGTGTCGGCCGCGACGACGATTCGGCCGTCCGGGTTCGTGAACCGGATCGCGTTGGACAGCAGGTTGCTGAGCACGCGGCCGATCTGATCCGGGTCGGCGAGCACGGCCGGGACGCCGGCGGCCGCCTCGCAGGAAAGGTCGATCGATTTCTCACGCGCCTGAACCTGGAACGCGGCCGCCGTCTCCTCGATCAGCCTGCCGGGTTCGACGTTGATGCGGTTCAGCTCTGCGCGGCCCGATTCGAGCCTCGATAGGTCGAGCAGGTTGTCGGCCAACCTACGGAGGCGGTGCACATCCTCGTCGGCCGCATCGATGAGCTTGCGCTCTCGATCGTCCAGCGAAGACGCGAGTCTTTCGCGCAGCAGCTCGATCTCCATCACGAGGCTGGTGATCGGCGTTCTCAGCTCGTGTGATGCGACCGTGACGAACTCGGTCTTCAGCCGATCCATCTCCTCGAGCTGTCGAACGCGGAGCTGCTCTTGGGCGAGTCGCGCCTGCTCGACTGCCACCGCGATGAGCGCGGCGAAGGTCTCGAGGAGATGCAACTGTTCCGGCGCTTTGAACCGATCCGGCCGCGCGGGCCGCACACCGAGCACGCCCACGATCTCGCCGCCGGTTTCCAGCGGAAGATAGAGCGCGTGTGTGGCGGGGAGTGTGTCGGTGCCGAGCCCGGCGGGCTGGCGATTCCCGAAGACCCAACGCGCTACGGTTTGCTCGTGCTCATCCGCGTCGAACGTCGTCCCGAGCCGCGGACCGCGTGCGAGCCGGCCGAAAACATCGGGCAGGAAGACGATCGCATCGGCATCGAACGTCTCGCCGACATGCTTGACGCCCGCCTCCAAGAGGTGTGGCGTTTCCGACGTGCGCACGAGAGACTGGCTGATCGCGTACAGCGACGCGGTCCGCCGTTCGCGGTCGCGGGCGGCCTCGGCCTGCTGTGCGATCCGCGTCGTCAGTGCGCTGATCGTCAGCGCGACCACGAGCATCACGGCGAACGTGACGAGGTACTGCGTGTCGGCGACAGCGAACGTGTTGTACGGCGGTACGCAGAACCAGTCGAATGCGGCGACACTCAGGACCGACGCCACGATCGACGGTCCTCGCCCGAACCGCACGGCCACCACCACCACGGCAAGGAGGTAGATCATCGCGAGGTTCGTGATCTCGAAGGACGGCCGCGTGGCGATGGCGGCGACGGTTGCCAGCGTGATCAGCGCCACGGCCCAGCCGTACGCATATCGCGGCGCCGCACAGGGGATGTGTAGCGCGACACGCCCGCGTGTAGTCGCGGGCACTCCCTCGGCGATGCCGCTGATCACGTACACATCGATGTCGCCACTGCCGCGCGCGACCTCGTCGAGCTTCGAGCCGAATACGAGGTCTCGCCAGCGCGCATGCGTCGGCTTGCCGACGACGATCTTTGAAACGTTATGGGTGCGTGCGTAGGCGAGAATCTCATCGCCGGCGCGGGCGCCGCTCAGCGTGACGGTCGTGGCGCCGAGACGTTCGGCGAGCCGAAGCGTCTCCCAGACGCGGCCGCGGTCGGCCTCGGACCAGTGCGAGTATCCCGGGGTCTCGACGAACACGGCGACCCATTCGGCGCCGAGCTGATCCGCCATCCGTTTGGTAGCGCGCACGAGCTGACGCGACGTCGGGGCAGGACCGACGCCCACGAGGACGCGCTCGCGGACCGGCCACGTCTCCGCGACGCCGAGCGCGCGACGGTAAACGCGCATCTGCGCGTCGACCCATTCGGCGGCCTTGCGCAGCGTCATCTGGCGCAGCGCGATCAAGTTGCCCTTTCGAAAGAAGCTCTGCGCCGCGCGCTGCGCCTGCTCCGGGATGTAGACCTTCCCTTCGCCCAGCCGTTGGAGCAGCTCTTCGGGCGGTATATCGATGACCTCGATCTCGTCGGCCCGCTCCAACACGGCGTCGGGAACGGTCTCGCGCACGCGGACGTGGGTGATTCTGGCGACGAGGTCGTTCAAGCTCTCGAGGTGCTGCACGTTGACCGTCGTGTAGATGTCGATTCCCGCCGAGAGCAGCTCTTCGATGTCCTGCCAGCGTTTGGCGTGGCGTGAGCCGGGCGCATTCGTGTGCGCCAACTCGTCGACCAGCAGGAGCTGCGGCCGACGAGTCAGCGCGGCATCCAGGTCGAGCTCCGTGCCCTGGATCCCGCGGTACTCGACGGCCCGGCGCGGAAGCACCTCGAGGCCTTCGAGCAAAGCCGCCGTCTCCTTGCGGCCGTGCGTCTCGACGAGGCCGACCACCATGTCGACTCCTTCCGCCACGCGAGCCCCCGCCTCCTCCGCCATGGCGAACGTCTTTCCCACACCCGCCATCGCGCCGAAAAAGACCTTGAGCCTTCCGCGCGTGCGCGCCTCGCCGCCTTCACGCTGGACCTGAGCCAGCAGCGCATCGGGATCAGGGCGGAGCTCGTCCGGTGTGGCCAAGCGGCACGCTCCTGCTACCGTTCAGTGGCGGGGCGCGCAGCCCGACCGAGCGCCAGATTCAGCTCCAGCACGTTGACGATCCGCCCGGCCGTAAGTGCTCCACCAGGAGCAAACGCGTGCTCGGTGATCAGCGTTTCGACCCGCGATTGCGGCAGGCCGCGCGCATTCGCGACGCGCGCGGCCTGATACCGCGCGGCGCGCTCGGAGATGTGCGGGTCCAAGCCGCTGGCCGATGCAGCGGCCAGCTCGGGCGGCATCGGATTCCGGGGTGTCGCGTCGTACCGCTCGACGAGCGCTTCGCCACGTTCGGCCAGCTCGGTGCTCGTTGGCGAGAGATTGCTGCCGCCCGCGCCGGCGCCGTCGTAGTCCACGGCCGAGGGGCGCGGCCAGAAGTAACGCGGCTCCGTGAACGGCTGCGCGATCTGCCGGCTGCCCACCACCGTTCCGTCCACCGTCGTGACGAGCCAGCCATTGGCGGTGTGGGGCGTGAGCAGCTGGGCAAGGGCGAGGATCGCGCCGGTGTAGCCGGCCACGCAGATCACGAGGGTCACCAACACCATGCGCATGCCAGCGCCGATCGACCGCAATGTGTCGAGCCCCATGGCGGCCTCCATCACATGAAGAGCAGGTGTTCCGCGATCGGCCCGAGCGTGGCGGCCGGAAAGAACGTCAGTGCGCCGACCAACAGGATCGTCGCGGCGAGCATCACCGCGAACGTCGCGTCCTCCACACTCAGCGTGCCCGCCGATTGCGCGGTCGGTCGCTTGCCGGCCAGGGAACCGGCGATGGCCAGGGGCAAGATGATCGGGATGTA
>JBOHRM010000537.1:0-4418 GCA_050732715.1 Longimicrobiales bacterium | reverse complement strand
ATCGCCACGACCGTCAAACTGATTCGTAACAGCCTCCTGGGCGTCATCGTGCTGGTGATTGGGTCTGTCTATGCCGTCTCGTATCGCACGCCGGCCGCGCAGGTCTCCGTCGCGACGCGAGTGGCGCAGTCCGTGCCGCTGTTCGCGGTGGGCTTCTTCATGATGGCCCTCGCCAACACGCTCGGGATGCTGGACTGGCTGTCCGTCGCGGCTGGGACCGACGTGAAGGGGCCGCTCGAGGCGGTCGTTCGGCTGCTCATCGTGATGGCAATGGGCGCCGTGGGCCTGGGCACCGAGGCCGCGTCGTTGCGCAGGATCGGCGTGAGGCCCTTGTACGTGGCGCTCGTGTCTGCAGTGCTGATGTCGCTGCTCGGGTTGACGCTCGTGAGGCTCATGAGCTCGGTCGGCGCTTGAGCAACCCTCGCCTGATAGGCGAGGGAGTTCACCCATCCCAGAGCGTGACCTCAAGCAGCGGCGAGCTCGTGAAGGGCTGCGAACGGGGTCGGCACTCAGCGGACGTTCCGCCTCGGCATCCCGAGAACCACGGGCTCCGCGATGCGCGTCGGCTGCCGTTGACCCAACTGTGCGCTGATGGTCTGGCTGGTCTCGAGCACGCGGCTGATGATGGTCTGCAGATTCGCCTGCATGCGGGCGCTCGGACCGGCGACGCTGAATGCCGCCACCGCATAGCCAGTGTGGTCGATGATGGGCGCCGCGACGCACCGCACGCCTTCGATGATCTCCTCGTTGTCCAGGGAATATCCTTGCCTCTGAATCTGAGCCAGGTGCTTGCGCAGCTGCGGCTTCTCGACGATCGTGTTCTGCGTCACCTTCGCGAGCTTCAGCTTCTTGATGGTCTCGTTCTGAAGCTGCGGCTCGAGATGGGCCAGGAGCGCCTTGCCGATCCCCGTACAATAGAGTGGCTCTCCGGCGCCTACCTGGGACCGAAAGATGATGCCCTGCGGTCGAAAGAACTCCGCGATCATCAGGGCCTCCGTGCTCCGCAGGATGCTCAGAAAAACCGTCTCCTTCAGTTCCTCGTGGAGCTGGCTGAGATAAGGCACCGCCACGGCCTGGAAATCGAAGTGCCGTATCCTCGCCATTCCCAGCTCGAACATCTTGATTCCCAGGCGATACTTCTCGCTCTCCGCGCTCTGCTCGACGAACCCGCGGCTCATCAGCGTGTTGAGAAGCCTGAACACCGTCGTGATGTTGATGCCGACCGTCTTGCTCAGCTCCAGAACCCCGACTTCCCGCTTGCTCCCCAGGGCCTCGAGGATCCTCAAGCTTCGACTAACAGCCGCGACGGTGTAATCGCGCTTTCGTTCTTTCATCGGCAGCATGATCCCAGTGTCACAGCGGTACGTCGCTTGAAGGCGTCAGAGGTGCCGCGTGCGTTCCGTTCTGGAGGGTGCCCTCGTTGGTTCAGCGCTGGCGTCGCCCGAGCGTACCGGTCCGCGAAGCACGCCATCGCCATACGTTCCGCATGCGGTGCGTCATGGAGCGGCGAACCGTCTCCGCCCTGCACCGCCGGATCCCGTACACGACGCCGGTTCCGTCGAGCGCAGGCCGCAACCGACCGGCTGGACGGCTCGCAGGAGAACGGACACATATCTCATTGTGCCGGAACCGTAGCACGCTGGCGACGAAAGTCAAGCTGTCGCGGACCATCGTGCCGGTACCCGCCACGACAGTCGTCATCGTCCGACCACCCCGTTCTCACGCTCCAATGTGCGCCACCGGCGCCCTGGGCGGCGGCGCCTGGCAATGTCGACCTCTGCCGCCGAGGCCCCAGCTCGAACCAGCCGCGACCCAGCGCCCAGTCCCGCATCCGTCCGCCGCGCGAGGCCGCTCGCGAACACGAAGCTCTACCCCATTCGGCCCCCGTGCCTCTCCAGGGCCGCGGCGGCGCACGTTGCGCCATCGATCTCGCGTCTACCGATCAGCCCGTCGCCGCGCCACGCCTCCTCGTGTCGCTCGCCTTGCGTCTTATTCCACTGCCACGTGAACGAACCGGATGTGCGTGACGCACGCCTGCGTACACCACCAACTGGCGAAGAGCGTTCCGTTCGGAAGTGCGGCCAAGTTGGGCTTTCCAAACGCGATATTGTCGTGGCTCGCCGGGTACGACGGTTTGTGGCTCACGCCCAGGTATTCCTGGCCGACCGCGTCCCACACCAGCACGGATCCGTCGATGTCCCAGCTCACCCCCTCGTCCCGGCTCAGCGCGACGCGAATCCCAGGCTGCATGCCCTCACGCACCGAGTACGCTGCGGCCAGCACGCCGCCGCCCACGTGGGCCACCCAGCTGGTTTGCGCCGGAATCCCCGTGGACCTCGGCAGGTTCCAGCGGCGGCCGGTCTCGTCCGAGACGACGAAGTGCAAATCGAAGTTCGTCTCGCCGCCGATGCTCTGCGTCCACTGCAGCGCGCAGATCCGGCCGTCCTGGATGCGCGAATAGCGGCTGTGCGAGTACATCCTGCTCGAGTCCGCGGCGCTCGGGAAATCGACGCGGTCGCCCCAATGTCGCCCGCCGTCTCGGGAGAAGAGTCCGTATCCCTTGATGTGCATGGGCGAACGGTCATCCCACGTCTTCCACACCTCGCACGCGATGAACCAACTCCCATCGTTGAGCTCGATGATGGACGACGGCACGTCGATAACGCCGTCATCGCCCAGGTAAAGGACCTCGGGCTCGGACCAGCTCCGGCCGCGATCGGTGGACCGAAATAGCACCGTCTCCACAGGACGAGAGCCTCCCGTCTCCGGGTTGAAGCGGAAGAGTTGATCTTCCGTGGCCGGATATCGATGCGCGACCACGATCAACGTCCCGTCCCGGAGGAGCGTCCCGTGAGGCGCCGAATACGTGTGCCGCACGGCGTCCTTTCCGGGATCCCACACGAGCCCCTCCTCGAGCCACGTGGCTCCGCCGTCGGTGGAGCGAAGCCTGGCCAGCCGTCCGTCCAACGAATAGAAGGCTTGCCCGAGCCGATAGAAGCACAGGTGCTCGCGATCCGAAAGAGGCACCACGTTGGGCAGGAACGCGCAGACGGCCCGATGTCCGGGATGCGGGTTGCGATACAGAACTCCGTCTCTCAGCGTGCGGAGCATCTCTCTCCCTCTCTTCACACGACAATGGCTACCGGATGATGCAGAGCGGTCGCATTACCCATGACCTCCGGCCGGCGCCCGAGATGTTGCTCAGTGCCGGCACGGTTGCGACGGCCAGCCCACAGATACGGACCATCGGCCGAACGACCTGGTCGTACGCTGACGCGCAAACGTGCGCTTAGATTAGGCTCGGTTCCGGGCTTTGACATGGCGGACGCCTGTCTTCTCGCACCACACGCTCGCGGTACGCTCGACGCATTGCAGGATCGACACGGTGACCTGGTGGGCGGGCCGCCAGCCATCGATGCTGACGAGCAGCGCCCGCTCGCGGTAGTAGCCGACGATCGCTTCCGAGGTCACCGCGTACGTAGTCAGGCGTCGCCTGATTGTGCCCGGCGCGTCGTCGTCGCGCGTAATCAGGATATCGCCGCATCGCGCGCATCGCAGGCGCTGGAAGCGCCCTCGCCGTGGGTCGCCTGACACCCGCGGCAAACGCGGCGTCCGCAGAGCCGGCGCAGGAGCTCGGCCTCCGGGACGACGAGCTGAATGCGCAGGAGGGGCCGCTCCCCGAGGGCGGCATCGAGGGCCTGCGCCTGCCCGACCGTTCGAGGAAACCCGTCGAGTACGAATCCCGCTGCGGCATCTGGATGGAGCAGGCGGCCGCGGATGAGCTCGATCATGACGCCGTCGCCAATCAGCGCCCCCCGCGGCCATGGCGTCCCGCACGTGTCGCCCAAGCGGCGAACCTTCCGCGACGGCGGCCCGCAGCATGTCGCCCGTGGAGATCAACGGGATGCCGAAGTGCCGGCAGAGGCGTGCCGCCTGCGTACCCTTGCCTGAGCCGGGGGGCCAATGAGGACGATGTTCACCTGAGTCATGCTGGCCGGCGGGACTGGCTAGCCCGCCACGGCGGGCCGCTGCAAGAATTGCGGGAATTTCTCTTCGAACGTCCTTCGGAGCTTCGCGATTCGGCTGCGGGGGACGGCAGCGGACGGACGCCGCGGAGGACCCGCCTTCAAGAACCCGGCGGCGTCCACCGTGGCCTTGGTCAGGGCCGTCTCGTTGAACCCCTCCGAGGCCAGCGGCAGGATCGCCTCCTTCAGGATGCGGCTGCAGTCGTCCTGCATCGCCAAGGCAATGGCGTGATCTCCCGTCCGGATGGCTTCCCACCATTTCATCATGAACGCCGGGAAGGCATAGATGAAGCTGGCCATCACGCCGTTTCCCCCGATGAAGTGGCTGACGGCCCACATCGTCTCGAGCGGAAAGTGGCGCAGCGTAGTACGCCGGAGGCAATTGATGTACAT
>JBOHRM010000536.1:0-5314 GCA_050732715.1 Longimicrobiales bacterium | reverse complement strand
AGCTCTTTGACCCTCGCAGTTTGCGCAACGGCCGTCGACAGACTCGCTTCCGCAACCGCCAGGTCCGCTTCGGCTTGATTGAACCCGTTCCTCACATCACGCGGGTCGATCTCCACCAGCAGCGCGCCACGCTCGACCTCGTCACCCGACTCGACGTGCAGCCGCACCACTTCGCCCGACGCTTTGGACTTGACCTCGACGAGACGGATCGGTTCGATCGCGCCCGCCGCTTCCGCGCGCACCTGCATGTCACGGCGCTCGACCACGGCCCATTCCGAGCCCGGCTGCTCTTCCGCGGCCGTGCGGTTGCAGGCGAGCAGCGCCGGGACCGCGGCGAGCGCGACGCTCGCCGCTATTGAGATTCTCCTCATCATCGCTTTCAATTTTCACCTCCGAACCGCCCGGGACCGTCGCCCCAGCGCGACTCGTCGTGCTCGATCAGTCCATCCTTGAGGATGATCTGCCGGTGAGCGTGATCGGCGATGTCACGTTCGTGTGTGACCAGCAAGATCGTCTGTCCGGCCTGCTGCAACTCGTCGAACAGCGCCATGATCTCGGCGCCCGTCTGTGAATCCAGGTTGCCCGTCGGCTCGTCCGCGAGCAGCAGAGCGGGGCGGTTGATGAGGGCGCGTGCAATCGCCACGCGCTGGCGCTGGCCGCCCGACAGCTCGGACGGCTTGTGCGCCATCCGGTCCGCCAACCGTACGCGATCGAGCATCTCGACCGCGCGCTCGTGGCGCTCCTTGCTGTTCACGCCCGCATAAATGAGCGGCAACTCGACGTTGTGAAGCGCCGTCGCGCGCGGCAGCAGGTTGAACGTCTGGAAGACGAAACCGATCTCGCGGTTCCGGATGTGAGCCAGCTCGTCATCGCTCAGCTTCGAGACCTCGGTTCCGTTGAGCCAGTACTCGCCCGCGGTCGGCGTGTCCAGACAGCCGATCAGGTTCATGAGCGTCGACTTACCCGAGCCCGATGGGCCCATGACCGCGACATATCCGTTCCGTTCGACGACCACGTCAACACCGCGCAAAGCATGTACGGTCTCCGCGCCCAGCACGTAGTCCTTTGTCAGGTTCTCGATGCGGATGATGGGTACGTTGGCCGCGACGGCAACGCCGCCGGCGAGCTCGGCACTTCGTGTTTCCATTACAGCTCCCTCCCGACCAGCGCCTCGAGCTCCGCTCGCGCGATCTGGTAGTCGTAACGTGCGTTCACCAGGCCCTGTTCCGCCTGCGCCAGCGCGATCTGTGATGTGATGAGCTCGAGGATCGTCGATGCCCCGAGACCGTACCGCTCTTCCTGCACGCGCATGTCCTCGCGTGCCACCTCGAGCGCCTCCTCGGACAGCCCGAGCCGCTGTTCCGAGAGCCCAGCCTGGTCGAGCGCTCGAACCACGTTCGCCCGTATCTCGAGGCGCCTGTTGTCGAGCTCCGCCTCGGCCACGTTCAGATCCACCGCGGCGCGCGCCTTCGAATCCTCACGCGCGAAACGGTTGAAGATCGGATAGGAAAGCGATAGGCCGACGTTCCAGCTCCGCGTCGCATTCTCGAACGCCGGCTGCGTGTTCGAGAAGCTGTATCTGCCGGTGGCGCCGATCGTCGGAAAATACTGCGTCCGGCTCGCGCCCAGCGCCGCGCCGGCCGCGGTCACGTTCGCCTCGGCCGATCGCATCGCCGGCGCCGAGCCCAACGCCATCTCGACGAGCTCGCCTTCATTGTACGTGATCGGACGGACGTCGAGCGGCACGTCGAGCCGCGCGCCGACCGGACCGGCGGTCCCGGTCAATGCCCCGAGCGCGTACGCGGCCGCCCGGCGCTGCGTCGTCGCCTCGAGCAGCGCCTGCTCGGCCTGGTTAACCTCGAGCCGGGCACGGAGTGAGTCGGAACGCGTCGCCGAGCCGACCGTCAGCCGCTGGACCGCCGCCTCGAACCCGGTACGCGCCTGCTCGAGCTGCGTCTCCGCTACACCGATCAGCTCGTCCGCGCGCAGCACCTGAAAGAACGCGCTCTTCGCCACGACGGTCACCGCGAAACGCTGCTCGACGACGACCGCCTCCGCCGCGGCCGTGATCGCCCGTGACTCACGCAGCTGCGCGCCGCGCCGGCCGGCCGTAAAGAGGTCGATCGAAGCCGTGAGACCCGCATTGTAGTTCTCACTCGCCGCACCGGTCACGACCCGGTTCGTGTTCGGGTCGAAGCGCTGCGAGCTCGAGCGCGACGCGCCCGTGCTCAGCGAAAGCGACGGCAGGAACTCGGCCCACGCGGCTCGCTCGCCCCACTCCGACGTGCTCACCGTGCCTTCGCTCACCGCCATCGTCGGACTCACCACCAGCGCCATCTCGACGGCCTCATCCATCGTCACCGTAGGCTCCTGCTCTCGATCGCGCACGGCCGACGATGGCGCCGGCGTGTCCTGCGACTCAGCGGGCGTGGCCGCCAGAGCCGTCAGCGCCAGCGCGAAGACGCCGGTCGAGCCAACAACGCACTTCATTCAGTCCTTCTTTCCATTCCCGTCGCGATCCCCGTCGCAGTCGCGATGACGGTGACGCTCCTCGCGCCGGCGTTCCAATACGACACGCTGCTCGGACGTCAGCACGTGGTTGATCCGCTCGCGCGTCGTGTCACGGATCGCCCTCAGCTCGGAACCGTATCGATCCCAGAACGCATCGATCGATACCCTGCCTTCGGCGACGATCGCGTCGATCTCCGTGCGTTGCGCGGCCGTCAGCCCCAGCCCGCCATAGGGGTCGGGCTTGGGCGGGCACGGCTCCTCGGCGTCGCTCCGGCCGGTCGCCGTCGGTGGGGCATCGACGTCCACGGTGCGCCAGGCCGCGATACCCGCGATGCCGCCGGCAACGAACGTCGCCGTGAGCAGGCCCACGCCGATCAGGCGCAGACGCTGATTCGGACCGAGAAATCGACTCATCGCTCACCCCCTTCGATCAGAGCGATGACGTCGGCCTCGGTCGGCGGCCGCTCGGCATCGAGCCATACGGCCACGGGGTCCGTGATACCGAGAAACTGGACCACGCCATCCGTACTGTCCGCGGCGAGCACGCGGTTCCGCGTGAGCACCAGCGCCGCGCCCGAGACCACCGCGGCCAGACTCGCGGCCGCCACCGTTGGCCATGCCCACCGGCTGATCAGACTCAGCACACCCGCCTGTCTCGAGCGGCGGGCGAGCTCGGAACGGGCGGCGGCGTTGATCCGCGAGACCAGACGCTCCCGGCGCCCCGCATCCAACATTGCGTCGATCGCCGACAAATCGATTCGGTTCCTCTCGCTCATCGTGTCTCCTCGAGGCCTTCCGGCCTCAGCGTTTCACGCACGGCGCGTCGTGCGTGGAACAGCGTGTAGCGCACGGTACCCTCCGGCATGCCGAGCACCTCGCCGATCTCGCGATGGCGCCAGCCTTCGAGATCGTGCAGCAACAACACCTCACGCTGTCGCTCCGGCAGGAGTTTCAGCGCGGCGAGCAGTCGGTCCCTCAATCCCGACTGCTCTGCATCCCTGGCAGGGTCGTGACCGCTTCGTGCACCGTTCGCCCATTCGAGCGGGATCGCCTGGCGTACCTTCTGCCGCCGCTGAACGCTGATCGCTCGATTCTTCACGATCCGGAGCAACCAACCCGCGAAACGATCCGGCTGGCAGCTGTCGAGCCGTTCGAGCGCGGTCAGGAACGCGTCCTGGCACACGTCCTCGGCGTCCGCCGGCTCGCCCAGGACGGCGACAGCGACGGCGAATGCGGCCCGCAGATGACGGCGAACGAGTTTGTCGAAGGCGCCGCCGTCGCCTGCTCGAGCGCGCTCGACAAGAACGGAATCGACCTCAGCCATGGTCCGACAAAAAGACGCCCTTCCGCCGCCGAGCGTTGGGAACGCTGGCGGTGTTAGTGAGTTTACGAGTTACGAGTTTACGGAACCGGGAGTTCCAATCGCCAGCGATCCAGTCGGGGACACTTCACCAACCCGCAACCCGCAACCCGCCAACTCGCAACGCGAGGTCGCCACCGGCGACCGAGCTACCATGTCCCTCGTTCGCCCATGTGATCGATCACCTCGCTGAGCCGTTCGGCAGCGTTGCGCCAGTTCTCGAGGACCCGCTCCTTGGCGGTCCGAGGGTCGCCGGAGCGGATCGCATCGATTGTAGCGGCGTGTTCCTGGACCGACCGGTCGATCTGGTCGACGAGCGCGCTGATATAGAGTCGAACGTAGCGCTCGGACTGCGGTTTCACGGCGTCGTGGAGCGCGAGCAGGCGTGGGCCGGCGCCTGCCTCGACATAACGGCGGTGAAAATCCTGATCGAGATCGAATATACGCTGGTGATCGGGCCGCGGCGAGCGTGCCGCGGCGTCGAGCTCCGCGTTGAGCCGCTCGAGCTCGTGGACCGTGCCTGCGCGGCGCCGCTCGTGCTGGGCGGCGGCCCACTCGGCGGCGAGCCCCTCGACGTGCCCCACGATCGCGAACAGCTCGCGCGCGTCCTCCTTCGTCAACGGCGCCACTGAGAGCCGGGACTGTTGGCCCGTGCCGGACTCGATGATGTAACCCTCCTGCTGTAGCCGCTGGAGCGCGCTGCGCACGGGTGTTCGGCTCACGCCGAGCCGATTCGCGACGTCCGTCTCGATGACGCGGGTGCCCGGCGCGAGGCGACCCCACACGATCAGCTCACGGAGCTTCTCGTACGTGTGGCTGACGCGGTCGCCACGGCCGCGGCCGGCATCGGGCCCGACCGCCGCCACGGAGGAGACGTCGCTCACCGGCCGCGTTTCGTGGTCACGAGAATCGCGCCACCTCCATGACCCGTGCCGTACACCGTCGTGGCATCGCTGCCGCTCAGGTAGCGTATCTCCTCGACCTGTTCGCGCGGGATTCGCCGCAGCTCACCGAGCGGGCCGACACGCACGCCGTCGATGTAGACGATGGCGTACTGCGGCGTGGCGGATCGGATGGAGGCGACCCCGCGTGAGCGCAGGAACTCCGGCCGGAGCGCTTGAACGACGTCGTACGCGTTCGCGCCGTGGGTCCCGTCGATCTCGGCGAGTGTGATGCGATCCCGGTCGCGCATCGAGCCGGCGGACGCACTCGAACATCCGGCGAGAGTCACCAAGCCGACGAGTGCCACGGCAGGACGGAGCATGTCGGTCACCTCCGAGAAGAGATTGCCGGCGAGGCGTTTAAATTGTGCGACCGGGCAGACGTTTGTGCAATACCGGGCCGTGACCCGGGCCGAGACGGCGCGGGTGTAGGGAGCCGCTTGCGCGCAGCAGGGTAAACGATCGGGCACGTACTAACGGACTATGGGACCGACGAAAGAGG
>JBOHRM010000535.1:0-10408 GCA_050732715.1 Longimicrobiales bacterium | reverse complement strand
AGGAACAGCAGCGCTATTTCGAGGAGGAGAGACGCAGAGCGCGGCGCGTCAGCGTCGCGCGGTCAGGGCGGATGCAGCGGGTCTCGAATGCAGCGGAATTCTGCAACGAGGTACTAGGGCAGCCACGATTCGGGCTCTCCTGTTCAGCGCGTTCGGTCTGCTTGCGTTTGTCGTGGCCCTCGTGGGGACGTTTATCCGGCTCGAGCTTCCGCGCCCGCTGGACCGATGGTGAGTCGCGACGTGGGGTCCTCGAGCACGATTCGAGGCGGCTCGGCGCGCGCGCCGTGACAGGCTCCACAACGGGCGCAGTCGAGCCGCCCGGGCTGGCCGCACGCTTCGCAGAGGACATGCAGGTGCTCGTCACAGAGGTAGAGGCGGAGCGCCGACGTTCGGCATGCGGCGCAGGCGGGTCCTTCGAACACGCCGTCGGCCGCGCGGCAGCGCAGCGTGACGGTACCCTCCCGCTTTCGCCGGCGTACGCCGAAGTCGAATTCGTCAACGTCACATTGGACGAGCGTGGCGGCGATGATCGCGCCGGCGAGCCGCGGCCGCAAGCGGACGCGGACCTGCTCGCGACGCGCCTCGAGGTCAACCCGGAGCGCGGTCCATTTCGCGTAGCGGCGGCCGCGCTCGTCGTCCCCGCGCGCGCGCTCGACCGCCTGGGCCATCTCGGAGTTCAGCCCGGCGTAATACTCGGCGAGCCGGTCGAGATCGCGCGTCGCGCGCCGGCGCAGCGTCTGCAATGCCCCTGCATGCAGTGCGGGTCCTTCTCGCCATAACCAGGCCCGCAACGCGGCCTGCGCATTCTCACGCTCGCGGCCATCGAGCCCCGGCGCGGCGACCGGGTACGCACCGGCCATGCTCGGGGGCAGCGTGCGCGCGCCGTCATCGAGTCGGATCGCGAGCGGGGCGATCGTGCTGCGCAGCTCGTCGCCCTGGAGAGTGACACGCACCTCCGCGACGAGATAACGAGCACGCACGCGCCGGCGTTCCGCGTCGCCCGCGCGAACGGCGTTCAGCAGAATGGGCATGCCATCCGGCAGCGGCGTCGGCAGGCCAGCCGGTAGCTCCACCGCGGCGATCGTCGGGCGCTCGAGTCGTTGCGCGACCCATCGTTCGAGCAGAGCGGATCCGATGCGGCCGTCGACGACGTCGGCCGCTGCCGTCGGATCCGACGGTGAGAGATGGATGTCGAGCTCCTCGCGCACGGCCAGGCGTTGCGCGGCGTGTGGCGGCAGCAACGCCTCCAGTCCCGTCGCCGAATCGTCGACGATGCCGCCCTCGAACAGGATCGTGCGCCTCAGGAACTCCCGCGCGGGGTCTACCGTGTGGGGATCGTGCATGCTGGATCAGACGCCGAGCTCGTCACGGAAGAAGCCTTCATCGAAGCGCTTCACGTTGTCGTAGCGCGCGCGGGCCGCTGCCAAGGCGTCCGCGATGCGAGCGAACTCGCGGTCGCGCCCGGCCGGGTCCGGGTCGGCGAACGCATCGAGCACGAGCTCGGGGAACTCGCGCTCGTCGTCGAGATAGCCGAGGATCATCTCCGCCTCGCCTACCACGAGCTCGAATAGGTTGATGCGGTCATCGAGGATCGTAAGAATCCGCTCCTCGATCGAGCCGGCAAGACAGAGGTTGACGACGTCGACGGCGTGATCCTGACCGATCCGATGCACGCGGCCGATGCGCTGCTCGATCCGCATCGGGTTCCACGGCAGATCGAAGTTCACGATGCGCGTGCAGAATTGAAGATTGAGCCCTTCGGCGGCGACCTCGGTCGAAAGCAACACGCCGCCGCGCTCGCGCACTCGGCCGATCGCCTCATGCCGCAACGGCGCCGGCACGTTGCCATCGAGCTTCTCGTGCGCAATACCCGCATTGGTGAGCGCGCCCGCGAGAAAGTCGAGTGTTGCACGGAATCGCGTGAATACGACGGCCGGATCGCCGGCGCCGTCGCCGAGCACGCGGAGCAGCGCGGCCGCCTTGCCAGTAACGACGGGCCGTTCGGCGACTTGGATTGCCGGGGACAGCGCGCGCGCCACTGGGCTGGCGCGGCCCGGGTCCGCGGCGAGCTTGGCAAGTGTGGCGCGCACCGCGAACGGACTGCTCCCCGCCTCCTGTAGCAGGATCGAGAGCAGCGGCCCTGTCCGGCCGCCGGGACCCAACGCGCGCAGTGCGGCCGCCAGGTGCTCGTACAGCTCGGCCTCGGCAGGCTCGGGCGGGACCAGCACGGTCCGCGCGAAACGCGGCGGCAGCCGCACGCCAGACAGCGCGCGCGTGTTCCTCACCATCACTTCGCCGAGCAGCGCACGGACCTCGGCTCGCGTGGCCTCGCTCTTACTCAGCCTCGAGTCCGAGAATCGTCTCAAGAACACCCGGCGCTGACCAAGCTGGCCCGGCCGGATCAGGCTGACGAGATTGTAGAGTTCTTCAATCCGGTTCTCGACCGGCGTCGCAGTGAGCAGCAACAAGAACCGCGACGTGATGCGTGAGACGAGACGATACGACTCCGTCGCCGCGTTCTTGAGCGCGTGGGCCTCGTCGACGATCACGAGGTCCCACGGCCGGCTGACAACGCTCTCCCGTTGACGGATGCTGCGCGCCGTCGCCAGCGACGCGATCGCCACACCATTATCCGACCAGAACCGATCGGAATCGGTGCGGAACGCCGGGTCTTCGGTGGTGCGCGCGACGATGTCGAACTTCGACGCCAGCTCCTCGCGCCACTGGCCGACGAGCGAGGGTGGTGCGAGCACGAGCGCCCGCTGGACTCGCCCGCGCAGAAGGTACTCCGACAGGATCAGCCCGGCCTCGACGGTCTTGCCGAGACCGACCTCGTCCGCCAGCAGCGCCCGTCCGAGGAACGACGAAAGCACCTTGCGTGCCGTCTCTTCCTGGTGCGAGAAGCGGAGCAGTCCGCACGCGCGTTCGATCGCGAACAGCCGGTCATAGGACTCTGCGTCACGGATACGCGCCGCGAGTCCGGCGAGCTCGACGGATTCCCGACTCCCGAACGATGGACTCGCCAGCACCTCCAGCCCGTCGATTTCGGCGGCCATCTCGACCGCGATCTCGAACCGCGCGGGTACGGCAAGGGCGGGCTCGTGGGCAGCATCGTGCAGGCGGGACGCAGGCGGGCTGACATGCGGCTCCGGGTGTCCGTCAGCCGTCTCGGCCGCCCGGTCCAAGCGTAGAAGGCTGCCCCGCCCATCGCTTGACGGCAACCCCGGTGCGAAGGTCCGGTCAGCATCGCGCTCGCCGGGCGCTCGGGACGATCGCGCGCCGCGCGCAGGCCGCCGGCCGGCTGCACCGTCACGGTCCCGGGAGAGGGCCAGCGGCTCGCGCGTTGGCCCGGCGGTGACGGCATCGGCTTGCGCCTCGACATACTCGATGAGCGTGAGCCAATGCTTGCGATCCTTCATCCGCGCAGGAAGCACGGCGCGCGCCCGGGCCGCCGCCTCACGCGCGCGCTCCCGGTCATCCGTCAGCAGATACAGGTAGCCGAGCTGTCCGAAGAATCGCGCATCGGTCGGGAACGTCTGCGTCAGATACTCGAGCGCACGGACCTGGCTGGTGCGATCACGACAGCGCTCGGCGGCTGCCAGATAGATGCGGCCGATCACCGGGTCCCTGCGCTCGAGCAGTGCGGCCTTCGCTACCGCCTCGAGTGCTTCCGACGCCTCGCCTCGCTCGAGGCAGTCACCCGCCTTCTCGGCAAGCATGAACGCTCGCCGCAGACGCCCTTCCGCCTCAAGCTGCTGAGCCTTGGAACGCGACCGCGCCTTCTGCTCCCGTACGCGCTTCCGACGCTGACGCTGCCGCTTCTTCTCTGTCACCTCGCAACGTCGCAGAGGAGTCGCCGAATCCATCAGGTCCGACAAGCTCGGCATACGACGCGCAGGTGTCAAACGCCGCATGCGAAGATCCCGAGCGTTGTGGGGCGAACGCGCCGCGTCGTCGCGAACACGTCAGTATCGAGCTCGCCGAGATTTGGGCGTGCCCTCGATCCGTATCGGCTAGAAGCCGTTCTTCAATCCGTGACGCAGCGCGCGTGGTTGCGCGAGCAGGAGAATTAAAATGCAGCGCGGCCGACACAGGGCACTCGTGCCCCGCGCCGCCGAAGCCCCGACCGACTGGCGTCGGGGCTCGAATACCGCGCGCCCGTGCTGCTCGGGCTGGCCGTCCGTGTACGTGCCGCCGGCCAGACGACCGTGAGGCGGCGGACTAGGGTCGCTCGCGTCTGGTGCGTTGCATGGTGAATACCGCACGCTGCGGTTGGCCGGCGCGATCCCGCCAGGCGAGGTTGGCCGTCCAGCGGTCATGCAATTTGCCCTCGAAGGAGAAGCGGTTTGATGCGCCGTGCACTGGCCCGAAATCGACTGGCGCCGCGTCGAGATGGCTCGCCTCCCAGCGCGATGCGGCGCCAACTGACGCAATCACCCCTGCACGAAACATCATTTCGGCCGTCTCACGCACGTGCGTGAAAGTGGAATCCTGCGCGTAGGTCCAGCTGGCTATCGTCGAATCGTTGATGAACGCACGACGCTCGAAGAAATACCCGCCGTCCGGCGAACTACCTCGCCAATCCCCTTCGAGCCAGCGACGGCTCTGGAAGTTACGCAGCGTGTACGCGGAGAACATCCGGACGTACCTCGTTCGTCTGGTCGTGCACTGCACGAGGCCAAGGATGAATTCCTGAGGAGTAGACCGGTGGGATCGTTGTTGGTGTCCTACGAGGCGCGCGGTTCCGAGCGGCCAGCGAGCTGCCAGCCGGGTGCTGCGGAGAGAGATGGGGGCAGGTCGCGGATGACGACGGTCTCGACGGCCTTATCGTGCAGGCCTTGCCGGTTTCGGTCCCACAGGATCTGGAGAAAGCCGAGCAGGCCGATCGAGAGGGACGCGGCGTAGCCGCCGAATCGCTCGAACGCGATCCACCAGGAGAGTGGCCGCCCGTCGAGGCGGATCACACGCACGCCGAAGACGCGTTTGCCCGGCGTTTTTCCGCGCCAGAGCGTCAGGAACGCGGTGAAGTACAAGGCGCCCCACCCGAACCCGATTCCGAGGTCATCTGCAATGCTGCGGATGAAGCCGATGAAGCCACGGTCGCGATCGACTTCGCGCTCGAGTTCCTGGTTGCGACTGCGCAGGTCGTCGCGCTGATTCTCCAGCCCGCGGATTCGATCGCCGGCGATCGCCTCGCCAGCGGGCTCGCGCAACCGATCGGCTTCGCCGGTATCGCCGCGCGCCAGCGCCTCCGCGTAGAGCCGTACGGCGGAGTCGCCGAGCGGAAGCGTGTCCCTGCTCGGCACGGCTGCACTGCCGAGTGCGGTGCGCAGAATCTCACGTGCGCCGGGATCGTTCACTTCAGCGAGCAGTTCGGATGCGATGTCCCTGGTTGTGTGATTTGCGGCATCGACTGTGAGGCGATCTGCGAGATTGCGTGCGGCGCCGCGCACCTCGGCGGAGTCGGTCGCCGTGGTGAGTGTCACATAATCCGGGATCGAGCCGAGGTCTATCCGATCCAATGCTGCGCCGATCGCGGCATCGCCCGGTGCCTGGCCTGACCCGCCGCCATCGCGATCGGTCAGACGGTCCCAGACATTCAACACGCCAATGAAGAGGACCAACGCGGCGCCGAATCGGAGAAGACCGCGTGCGCCGCGCCGCACAGTCCCGATCTTCGCCGAGGGCGATGAGGCACGCCAGAGCGCAATGGCGGCAGCGAAGGCCAAGAAGACGCCACCGGCGTTGGCCAGGATGGCGACGAGGAGCAAGTCGATCAGCATCGCGCCGAGCCGGCGCGAAGGCTTGGCAAGCGGCAGACCGATGAGGTCGCGCGCGACCGTGAACGAATCGGGCGTGATGGTGGAGCGGGGGTCTGCTGATCGTGCGTTGCCCATGGGGCATGAAGGTAAGCCCCCGGCTCGGCTCCGCAACGAGCGGCGCCGGCGCACGCGTGCGCGAATCTGAACATCCGCAACCGCGCGTACCCCTACGAGCAGGGTCTGGGATATCGAAAGCGCCGGGCAACGAGATCACGGCTCCGCTCGGAGGTGTCGCGGTGGCTCAAGCAGCCGCCGAGCAGCCGAGCCGTAGGGGATGTCGCCGTTCAAGTAAAGCGTTGCGTGCGACCGATGGTGGGTTCCATCGACCTCCGTGCTCGGCAACATAAGATGGATCAAGTGGGTCGGTCCAAGTGGAATCCGCAACGCGAAGCCAGACTCGACCGTCGGGCAGCCGAGCCCGGCGAGGCGTCAAGGCTGGGCCCGCCTCTAAGGTCGAACATCACGGCAACGGTGTCGCGCACCTCGGCGTAATGACCGCCGTAGCCAGTTCTCGTCTGGCGCATCAGCGATCAACTGCTCGGCCACCTCACGAGGGGTTCGTACTGCGGAGCCGGTGTTCAACATGCCTGCAACTCAACGTCAACCGCAACCAGATGTCAGCTCGCGCAACGTTCGATCGGCTCAAAGGTCACTTCCGGCGCAACGCATCGTAGATCGTGGTGAGCAGAATCTCCTCCGGATCGTGACTGTGCTCCCAGTACATCATACCTCCCAGCTGCCGCTCACGAATAAAGGCGGCCTTCCGTCCGAGCGATTCAGGATCATCGTACGAGACGAACATCAATGAGTCGGCGTTCCAGAGATAAGGCGCCTGTGCGGCAGCGTCCCAGAGGCGTTCGAAACCGTTCTCCGGAGTGAAACGGCTCATGATCTCCTGATAGCCCCAGGCTCCGGCGAAATCCTCGTAAGGCTGGTACAGACCGTTGTTTTCTGGAAGAACACCACGCCAGCCGCGGCCATAGAAGGCGACGCCGAGCACAACCTTCTCCAGTGGGATGCCGGCATCCAGGTGTCGCGCGACGGCGGATTCCGAAGTGCGTGCTGGTGCGTCCGGTCCGGCAGAGCGATAGAGCCCCGTGTGGTGACCAGTCGTTGGCGATCCGCTCGTAAACATGTCGTACGTCATCACATTGATGAAGTCGAGGTAAACGTGCAGGCGATTCATCTCGGTGTGGTCGAAATACTGCTGGTCATCATTGCTGGCGATGGTCAGCAGGTAACGGTCGTCGCCCATGCGCTCCCGTTCCTCGCTCAGCGCATCGAGGTGTTCGCGTAAGCTCTCCAGCATCAACGTGAAGTTGTGCTTGTCTTCTTCGCGAAACTCGATACCGGGACCCGGCTGGCCGGGGAACTCCCAATCAACGTCAAACCCATCGAGTGCATATCGTTCGACCATCTCGACTGCACTGCGCGAGAATTTCGCGCGTGACGAGTCGGTCAGCGCAGCGTCCGAGAAACCGTCGGCACCCCATCCGCCCACGGAGACCAGGATCTTGAGAGCGGGGTTCCTGGCCTTGAGCGCCTGCAGCTCCGCCAGATGCGCGGGGGCATCTGGATTTTGAAAGTAGGCCTCCCTATCGTCGTTCACCTGGGCGAAGGCATAGTTGATGTGCGTGAGCATGCTCGCATCGACCCGCCAGATCTCTGCGCCTCCGCCGACGTAGCCGACAATTCGAAATCCGGGCTCTTCGACGGTTTGGGTCGCGGCACGGCGAGCCTGGCAGCCCAGGAGCACTGTCGCTCCAACCGCGATCGACGGCAGTCCGTGGATCAACGTCCGCAGGACTCTTCGGGTGCTGCGATGTGGCGGGCCCATTCGATCCACGACAGAATTCGGTCGAAGAGTGATCATTCGATTCGGCTCCCTCCCGCGCGGGCGCGTCGCGACGTGCTGATACTTTGAGTTTCGAGCAAGCCTCCCCGCGCCTCGATCGGCTGCACGATCCGATAGTCGGGTCTTGCCGCCGGGTCTACCGGCGGAACCGATACGCCACCTTCAAGAAGAACCCGTCGCTCGTCCGCTCGAGATCGGCCGGCCCGAGCAGCGGGCTCCGCGCCATCGAGCTGCCGTAGCCGAGGAAGACCGCCCGGCCGGGCGTTGGCTCGTAGGACGCGAGCAGGTCCACGCGGAGCCCGTCCAGCTCGGTGCGGACGGCCGGCTCGCCGTCCACCCACAGCGGCGCGCCCGTGCGCGCGTCCTCGAGCGCGGCCCGCCGCTCCGAGCTGTGCTCCGTGATCGCGCGGAAGAAGAGCGCGCGCGTCGGCTGGACCTCGACTTTAAGGCGTGGGATCAGCGTGCGCGCGAACTCGGAGCCGTTGCGCTCCCGTGTGATCCGCTCGAGCTGGGCGCCCGCTTCAACGCGTGCCCACGGCGCGGGCCGGAGCGAGAGCGAGCCGCCGACACCGAACCCGGTCCCCGCCGAGCCCTCGGGAAAGATCGCGACGCGGCCGCGCTCGACGAAGACACTTGCGTCGAAGCGCTGGAACGTGGGTGTGCCCAGCTCGGCGCTGATGGCCGGGCCGGTCACGCGGCCGAGCGGCGCGTACGGTGCGAGGCCCGCTGTCGCCTCCGTCTCGTAACCAGCATAGTCCGCCGCGTCCAGCTCGACGAACTCGCGCGCGACCTCGATGCTCGCGTTCCACCCGCCGCGCAGCCGCACCCGGACCGACGCGCTCTCGTCGCCTTCGATCGCGCCATCGCGGATCGCATCGTGGCGCCAGACGCGGTTCGGGCCGAAGAACAGCGTGGCGGTCTCGAGCAGCGCGCCCTCGGCGCCGTACCACGAGAGGCGGTTGAACGCATGCGCGCTGGCGATGCCGCTGCGCGGCAGGAAACCCGCCCGGGCCTGGAAGTCCTCGCCCAATCCCGAGACCGCGTAGTTGAAGCCCCAGGAGCGGCCCGTGCGGTCGAACGTGAGCTGCCAGACGGGCGCGCTGCGGGCCGGCCCCGCGCCATCGCGCGTCCACGAGCCGCCGAGCTGCGCCTCGACGAAGTACAGCCGGCCGAACACGAGGCGCGTGTCCGCCGCGAGCACGCGGTTGTAATCCGGTGCGCCGGCGACGCTGCGGTCGGTGAACGTGAGCCCGACGATCGAGCTCGCACCGATGTCGCGACGCAGCCGCGTGACGTTAAACAGCGCCTTGTTTCCCGCGGTATCGACGTTCTCGTCCAGCGCGGTCAGGTGCGCGACGGCGAAGCCGCCGAGCTTGCCGGTGACCTTCGCGCCCGCGATCGGATCCGCGATTTGACGCGTATAGATGAGCTGGCCCGGCGTATTGAACAGCTCGATTCCCTCGAGAAAGAATGGGCGCTTCTCCTGGAAGAACAGGGCGAACCGCTCGTTGACCGTGACCTGCCCTTCGTCGGTCTCGACCTGGCTGAAGTCCGGGTTCGCCGTCGCGTCCAGCGTGAGGTTCGTCAGGCCAATGCGCAAGTTCACGCCGGCGTCCGGCTCGGGGCTGTTGCGCTCGAACGCGCCCGACGCGGGATCGCGCACACCCACGGCACTCGCGGTGAGGAACGGCTGGGCCTCGAACACCACACCGCGCTCGAGTCCCCGCAACCCGGCGATCGTGCCCGCCTGCGCGAGGAAGCTCGCGCCCGCGCGGCGCACGTCCGTCCACGTGTCCTTGAACCCCGTGCGCTGCACGTTCCGCTCGATATTGATGCCCCACGACTGCTCGGCCGCGGCGCTGAAGCGTAGGCTCTCGAACGGGATGCGCAGCTCAACCACGTAGCCCTCGGCCGTCACGCGCCCGCTCGACTCGAACAGGAAGTCCGGGCTCAGGTCCGTGCCGCCACCGAACATGCGGCCCGCGCTGCCCGCGCCCTCCGTGCGCACGCCGTCCTGCTGCACGCCCAGAGGGTTCACCGCGAAGACGTACGCGCGTCGGCGATCCATGAACGTATCCAGGTAGACGATGACGTGGTCCTCGCCATCAATCGCATCGCGATCCGCGTTCGTCGCGCGGATGCTCGAAGGGTCTGAGTCGTAGGCGTGGATACCGAAATGGATGGCGTCGGGCGCATACCAGACCAGCACCTCGGTGCGCTCCGCGGCCGGCAGGCCGTCCACCGGCTCGAGCTGCGAGAAGCCGGTCAGGCGCGCGGCGCCCGCCCACTCGGGCTCGTCCAGCGTGCCGTCCACCACCACGGTAGCGGCGTCGGCCCTCGGGATCGTGACCTCGGGACGGCCGCTTCCCTCCACGTCCTGCGGGGACGCGGCGGCGAGCTGCGCGCTGATCACCGAAACGACGAGAAGCACGGGTTGCTGCCCCGACTGCTTGGCGGTTGCGTTAGGACCGCGGTGCGACGGCCGCCGCGTCGGCCCGGCAGCAGCGCGCTCGCCGCGCCCCGCGTTCACTACGCCGCGGTCGTGGTCGCGGTCGCGGGGCGGGCAAGCTAACGAGGCGAGCGCGGAGGTGGAAGGGGCCGAAGGCGACCGGGGGCGACGGCTGGGTTCGTGCCTCGCGGTTTGAGCGTTTGCGAGGATCGAACCGGGAACCGGCCAACCGGGAACCAGCTAACCGGGAACCAGCCAACCGGGAACCAGCTAACCGGGAAC
>JBOHRM010000534.1:0-3002 GCA_050732715.1 Longimicrobiales bacterium | reverse complement strand
TTACGGTACCGTCCCTCGACACACCACGCATCGACGTGGGGCAGGACTTCATACCGGGAGACGTTTTGGCGACGAAAGTCTCGACCCACGAGCTCGGTCGGCACGGGCTCGAGCCCGAGACCACGGTCCATTGGAACACTGCACCCGCCGAGCTGATCGAGCTGGCGATCCGTCGCGGCGAGGGCCGTCTGACGCGGGATGGCGCGTTTGCGGCGGTCACGACGCCGCACACGGGTCGATCGCCGAACGACAAGTTCGTTGTGCGCGAGCCCGAGAGTGAGGCCGCGATCTGGTGGGGCGACATCAATGTGCCTCTGAGCCGGGAGTACTACGAGCGGCTGCGCGGCGCCGTCGCCGACTATCTGTCCGGCCGCGAGCTCTTCGTCAGGGACGTGTACGCGGGCGCCGATCCGGAGTTCCGGATGCAGGTTCGCTCGATCAGCACGAGCGCATGGCACTCGCTGTTCGTTCACAACATGTTCATCGAGCCGGAAGCCGTTTCGCGCGACGCGAGTCGCGTGGGGTCGGGTCCGGAGTTCACGATCCTGCATGCACCGGACTTCCAGGCCGACCCAGCGCTGCACGGCACGCGTAGTGGCACCTTCGTGGTGCTGAGCTTCACGGACCGCGTGGTGCTGATCGGCGGGACGCGCTACGCCGGCGAGATCAAAAAATCGGTGTTCACGGTATTGAACTATGTGCTGCCGCGCCAGGGTGTGCTGTCGATGCACTGTTCCGCGAATGCCGGGCGGGCGGGTGATGTCGCATTGTTCTTCGGTCTGTCCGGCACGGGCAAGACCACGCTCAGCACGGACCCGAAGCGGCACCTGATCGGCGACGACGAGCACGGCTGGTCCGAGCGCGGCGTGTTCAACTTCGAGGGCGGCAACTACGCGAAGGTGATCCGGCTGTCGGCGGAGGGTGTGCCGCTGATCTACAGTGCGAGCCGGCGCTTCGGCGCGATCCTCGAGAACGTCGTGGTCGGTGAGGACCGATCGGTGGATTGGGACGACGATGAAGTGACGGAGAACACGCGGTCGTCGTATCCGATCTCGTTCATCGAGGGCGCCGCCCCGGGCGGCATGGGCGGTCATCCGCGGCAGGTGGTGTTCCTGACGGCGGACGCGTTCGGCGTGATGCCGCCGATCGCCCGGCTCACGCCCGAGCAGGCGCTGTACCACTTTTTGTCCGGCTACACGGCGAAGGTCGCGGGGACGGAACGAGGCGTGAGTGAGCCGAAGGCGGTGTTCAGCGCGTGCTTCGGAGCGCCGTTCCTGCCGCTTCCGCCGGCGACGTACGCGAAGATGCTCGGCGAGCGGATCGAGCGTCACGGGTCGCAGTGCTGGCTCGTGAACACCGGCTGGACCGGCGGTCCGTACGGTGTGGGCCGGCGGATGAAGCTGTCGTTCACGCGGGCCATGGTCGACGCGGCGCTCGACGGGCGTCTCGCGTCGGTGTCCGTTCGGACCGATCCGGTCTTCGGATTGCACGTGCCCGAGCACGTGCCGGATGTGCCGGTTGAGACGCTGGATCCACGAGCGACGTGGCGCGATGCCTGGGCTTACGACGAGCAGGCCGCGCAACTCGCTGGTATGTTCCGCCGCAACTTCGACAGATTCCGCGAGGACGTCGGGCCCGAGATACTGCGCTCGGGTCCGGTGGCAGGGGGCTAGGACTCGGACTTCAAGACCTTTCGCACAGGAGTCGAGCCATGCGCTGGAGCGCAATCCTGTTGGCCAGCTCGCTCGCGGCGTGTGGCACTGCGAGCTCATCGATCGCGCCGGGTCCGGAGCTGCCGGCGCAGGTCACGCCGACGTCGACGGGCGCGCACGTGCGGCTCAATCGCAACGAGCGCGTGGTCGGTGATGTGGTCGCGCTCAGCCCCGACGCAGCGTGGACGGCCGTGCTCGACTTTTATCGTGAGCTCGGCATCCCGATCGAGGCTCACGACCCTGCCGGCCGCGTGATCGCGAGCGAGGCGTTTCGGGCGCCCCGTCGACTGCTCGATCGGCCACTCTCGGATTACCTGGATTGCGGCACCAGCCTGACGGGCGCACGCGTCAACACATGGAGCGTTTCCGCTCAGCTGATGACTCAGGTCGAGTCGACGGGTGAGGGGACGGCCGTCCGCTCCCGGCTCACCGCGACCGCTCGGCCGCGCGATGGCTCGAGCACACCGCCGGTCCCGTGCTCGAGCCTCGGCGTGCTCGAGCGTGAGGTTGTGCGACGAGTCAGCGAGAGCGGGGGCGGCGCATAGCGCGGGCCGCTCGTGGTCGAGCTCGTATCGATCCGCGACCCGATCTGGAACACGATCCGGCTCGACGCCATTGCCGCGCGGATCGTGAACTCGCCCGCGTTTCAGCGGCTCCGGCACATCAAGCAGCTCGGCCACGCGCACCTGGTCTATCCCGGCGCTACGCATACGCGGTTCGACCATGCGTTGGGCGTGTACCATCTCGCTCAGCGCGCGCTCGCCGCGCTCGGCGAGCAAAACGGCCCCGCGCGGCTGGACACGCACGAGTGCGCGATCATCCCGTTCGCCGCGCTGCTGCACGACATTGGCCACTACCCGTTCTCGCACGCGCTCGAGGAGCTCGAGTCCGGACGGATCCCCGGGCACCACGAGGCGCTGGCCGGCGCGTTCCTGTCGACGGCCGAGGTCTCGGCCGCGCTCGCGACCGTGGCGCCCGACGGCGTCGCGCACGTCGAAGCGCTGATCCGCGGGCGATCCGAGCACCCCCTCCAGGGCTTGGTCAGCGGCAGCCTCGACCTCGACAAGATCGAGTATCTCGAGCGCGACGCGCGGTTCTGCGGTGTGCCGTACGGCGCCATCGACGTGGATCGACTGATCTACGCGCTGACGGTCGTCGAGGACCCGGCCACTGGACGACTCGAAGTCGGCGTGCACGAAAAAGGCGTCGCGGCTCTCGAGTCGCTGTTGTTCGCGAAGTACCAGATGTTCAGGAACGTGTACTGGCACCACGCCGTGCGCGCGGCTACGG
>JBOHRM010000533.1:0-2060 GCA_050732715.1 Longimicrobiales bacterium | reverse complement strand
ACTTCGTCCCTGCGGCCGAGCGTGGCGCGACGCCAGCGCCTTGAGCAGGGCGTGGTGAGGCGGAGCATCGCCGCCCGCGGCCTGGCGGCGATCCCGGCCGCCGCGGCGCTTGTCTCCGTGGCGTGCGCATCCGCGCGACCCGTGGCGCCGGCCGCACCGCCCCCCGAACCGAACGTCGATACCACCATCGGCGCGACGGGGGATCGGGGCGCGCGTGAAACGCCAGTTCGGCTCGACGCGACGGAGGACGTGCTTGCGACGGCGGCAGGCGAGGCGACGTACTACGCCGACATGTTCGAGGGGCGCCCGACGGCGAGCGGCGTCATCTTCAGCAACGCCGAGATGTTCGCGGCGCATCGCGAGTACCCTTTCGGTACAGTGATACGCGTCGTTTCGGTCGAGACGGGACGCGAGGTCGTCGTGCGCGTGGTCGATCGGTTGCCGCCGCCGCGAAATGCGCGCGCTCGGCGCACGATCATCGACCTGTCGCAACGCGCCGCCAGAGCGCTGAGCTTCATTCGCGCCGGCCGCATCCGGGTCCGCCTCGAGGTGCTGTCCTGGGGCGACGAACGTCGGTAGCCGTTTTTCCTGGAACACGGTCGGCGGGCTGCTGGGTCGCGGGTTCCGCCCGCCCCGACCCGCAAGCCAGCCGGATGTGCAGCGAGTAGTTCAAACCGCCCCTCCCGCCGGAGCCCGGTGGTTTACGTGTACGTACGTGTACGTGTAGGGGTACGGGCACGGGCACGGGCAGGCTTACGTGTAGGTGTACGTGTACGTGTAGGGGCACGGGCACGGGCAGGCTTACGTGTAGGTGTACGTGTACGTTTAGGTGTAGGGGGCCCACTACACGTAAATGTACGCGTAAACGTAAACATACACCTGGCCGTGCCCCTACACGTACACGTACACGCTTTCGGAATCAGTCAGGGCGTCAAAGGCGGGAGGGCTTCCCAGATCGCCGGGTCCTCGGGGCCGAGCACCCAGACGGAGAACCCGCGCAGCCCGCGTTCGCGGACCAGCTCGAGCTTCGCGCGGAAGCTGCGTGCGTCCTCGAGAAAGATCCATTCGAACGTGCCGCCCCGCGGGTAGAACGCGTACGAGACCTGGTGCTCGTCACTCCACTCGAGCTCCGCGCTGTTCCGCTCGACCAGACCCATGGCGCGCTTCCACGAGATGTTTTCGCTGTAGGACCGCGCGAGCTCGGGCGTGATGCGGTCCTCCTGCGATGTATACCAGTGCTGGGATCCGGTCGGGATGCCGAGTGACAACTTTTCCGCCGGCACGTACTCGAGGAAGTATTCGACCACGTCCTCCTGCCACGACACGGCGGCCTGCGGACCGGGCGGCGTGCGCCGTGTGTGCTGCGAGTATGACATGATCGAGATGAAATCGCCGATCTGGCCGAGTGCCTCGAGGTCGTAGCCCGCGCGCCAGTTGCGGAACAGCCACTTATGATAACGCGTCGGGCCGGGGAAATCCGTCGGCCGATGCACGACGGCGATGCTGAGCTTGTAGCCCTCGGGGTGCAGCGCGGCAGCGGTCTCGCGGAAGAACTCGGTCAGCCGGTCGCGGTCATCGATGCTGACGTTCTCGAAGTCGAACTGGAAGCCCCAGTACCCGTGGCGCCGGCATTCCTCGAGCATCCAGTGCACGGCGCGCGCTCGCGCTTCCGGATTCGCGAGCAGCGCCGAGAGCATCTCCTGGTCGAACCCGGGATTGACGATCAGCGGCATGACCGGCACGCCCCTCTCGCGCGCCAGCTCGAGCACCCTCGGATCGACCTCGCCCCAAACGATGCCGTCGGTGTCGACCGAATATCCCCCCGGCGCGATCACGGAGATGCGATCGATGTTCGCCACGAGGCTCTCGTACGCGTCCTCGTTGTCCGTGTAATAGAACAGCCGCTCGACGTCCTGCGCGCTGACATCGCGCGGGGCGACGGCTGCGAGACCCATGATTACGAAGCAAACCGCGCGTTTGCGTATTCTCATGCAAACCTCTCGATCATAGGGTGCGCGGAGACGGGGCGGCGCTACGCCACATCCCCCTCACCCCAACCC
>JBOHRM010000532.1:0-3424 GCA_050732715.1 Longimicrobiales bacterium | reverse complement strand
GATCAACGCCGCGGCCGCGCCGGTGCTCGCGCCGAATGCGCCGATGGGCAGGGAAGCGGTGTCATCGCCCGCGGCGAGCCAGTCGACGGCCGCGACCAGCCGACCCGCGAGCAATGGAATGTCGAAGCGCAGATGGCGCGTGCGCATGTCGATGCGCTCTTCCGCGGCGGTCAGCAGGTCGAGCAGCAACGTCGCGAATCCGAGCCGTTGCAGCTCACGCGCAACCTCGCGATTGCGCGGGCTGTGCCGGCTGCTCCCGCTCCCGTGCGCGAAGAGGATCACGCCGCGACTGCTGTCCGGCAACGTAAGATCTCCATCGAGCGTCACGTCGCCGGAGGCGATGCGAACCGCACGCTCAACGGCCGTGCCCACATCTCCTCCTTTGCTCGGTCCGGGATCGGGGACTCGGTTGGTTGCGCGCGCGCCCGCCGCTCCTCGCCCGGGCGCGGTGTCGCTCCGAGCGGTCGCTTGGTCGAACAGGGTGCGGACTTCATCGTCCGTCGTCTGATCGAAGTGCTCGTACCAGATTCCGACGGCGACAAACGGCTCGGGTGTGGCGAGGCAGATGACGTCGTCGACATCGGCGCTCTCGAGCAGCTCGGCGCAGGTGCTCGCCGCCGCGACCGGCACGGCGACGATCACGCGCGCGGGATCGCGCTGTCGGACGGCGGCGGCCGCGGCCCGCATCGTGGCGCCCGTCGCAAGGCCGTCATCGATGAGGAGCACGGTCTTGCCACGTAGGCCGAGCGCCGCGCGGTCGCCGCGATACGTCCGTTCGCGTCGCTCGAGCTCGGCAGCTTCTGTGGCCGCGACCTGCTCGAGCTCCGCGGGAGTGATGCCTGCATTGCCGATCACGTCGTCATTCAACACGCGAACACCGCCGGACGCGATCGCACCCATCGCGAGCTCAGCGTGGCTCGGGACGCCGAGCTTGCGCACCACGATCACATCGAGCGCCACGTGCAACGCGCGAGCAACTTCGTACGCGACGGGCACCCCGCCGCGCGGCAGCGCCAGCACGACGACATCGGCATCATCGGCGAAGCGACCCAGCTCCTCGGCCAACCTGCGCCCGGCGGATGATCGGTCGCTGAAATGGGGTCCCATGATCACCCCCGACACGGCAAGGTACGGTCCAGCGTGATGGCGCCACAAGCGATCCGCCTTCGATGCGGCCGGCGTACGCGTGGCGACGATCGAGTGCGGCGGCGGGCGCCTCAGTCCTGGAGCTCGTAGCGCTATGCGCGCTGTCGTTCCCCCTCTCCCCCGAGGGGAGAGCGCCGGGGTGAGGGGCCTTCGTCAGCCGCGAGCCGCCTGCGCGAGGGCTTGCTTCAGTGCGAACGCACCCGCAAGCATCAACACACCGGCCACCGGCCAGATCAGCGGATACCCCGCCTCGCCCGGAAACCAGTGCGCGCCGCGGTCGATCCCCGCGCCGATGACCATTGGCGCGATCATCCGCCCGGCGCCCAAGCTCACCACGTACATCCCGGTGCGCCGCCCCATCGAGCGTTCGCCCACGAGCCCCGCGTAGACCGGGAACGGCAGCGTCATGATCGCGGCCGCGCCAATGCCGGCGACCGTGAGCAGGGGGATCGCCGTCCACAGGTCGCGCACGAAGACGCCCGGCAGGATCGCCGTGCCCGTGACCACGGCGCCGATCATGAGCAGCCGGCCGCGGTCGATGCGGTCTCCGAGCCAGCCGAGAATCGCCGAGCCGACCGCGAGGCCGAGAACCAGGAGCAGCAGCAGCAGCGACATCTGGCTCACGCCGATGCCGAGCACAGCGATCGCGTACAGGAAGATGTACGGCCGTATCCCGTCGACACTTGCCGTCCACAACGCGTTCCCGACCAGGAACCACTGTGGCGCCGAGCCGCCGTTCCCTCGGGCCCCTCGAGCGTCACGGCCTGGGATCGCGGCGCGCAAGTCGGGAGAGAGACGCCGGCGCGTGCCGTGGGGGTCGAAGCTCGCGATGTCCGGGGACCGTGAGCTCTCCGCCGCGGGCTCGGGCTCGCCGGCGTTGTGGTCGGCCGCGAGTGCGCGACTGGCGGCCAGCGTCGACGCCGTCGTCGACAGGACGAGTGCCGCGCAGAGCAGGTACGGCAGCGGCGGCCACAGTGAGAACAACAGACCACCCGCGACCAGTCCGTACGCGAGGCCGGCCGAGTGGAAAACGCCGCGCACGCCCTGAACCCGCCCCCACCGCGTCGCCGGTACGGCGTCGATCATCAATGCCCACAGCGGCGTGAGATAGGCGTGAAGCGCGGCGAAGAAGACGAACGCCACGGCCGCGAGTCTCCAATATCCGGACACGAACGGCACCACCGCGACCGTGGCGGCCAACAACGGCGCCGTGGTCAGGAGGAAGAGCGCACGCCGACCGAACCGGCGGGCGAGATCGGCGGGGAGCCGGTCGCTGAGCAGGCCGATCCAGTACGGCACCACCAGCGCGAGCGCACCCTCGCCGCCGATCACGAGCCCCAGCATGAACGCCGACGGCGCATACTCCGCGAGCAGAACCGGGAAAACCGCGACCATCACCGTCTGCGCCGCGGTCGAGCCGAGTGTGCCGGAGGTGATCGCGAACTCGCCCGCCGGCCGCAGACGCGCGAGCCAGCCCACCACCCCGCTACGTATCCCCAATGACTCCGTCCGTGCTTCAACCCCGCCGGTCCGTGGCCACACAACGCCTCCTGTTGCGATGCTCGTCCGTTCCAGCGCCGCGCAAGTTCCAAACCGGTTGCACTGAGCGTTCCCAGCCCTCAGGTTTGCGCGCACAACGTCCAAAGCGAGCGAGAAGATGGCCGACCGTTTCTTCGACCAGGTGAACCGCTACTTCGACAAGGCGGCCGCGCTGACCCGCCATCCGGCCGGTTTATTGGCGCAGATCAAGGCGTGCAACAGCGTCTACCACATGTCGTTCCCCCTCGAGAAGGACGATGGCACGATCGAGGTCATCGAGGCGTGGCGTGCTCAGCACAGCGCGCACAAGCTGCCGGGCAAGGGCGGCATCCGCTTTTCGATGCTCGCCAGCGAGGACGAGGTCATCGCGCTCGCCGCGCTCATGACCTACAAGTGCGCGCTCGTCGATGTGCCATTCGGCGGTGCCAAGGGCGCGGTCCGCATCGAAAAAGGCAACTATTCAGACAGCGAGACCGAACGCATCACCCGTCGCTATACGTTCGAGTTGATCAAACACAACTTCATTGGTCCCGACGTCGACGTGCCCGCGCCGGATTACGGCACTGGTGAGCGCGAGATGGCGTGGATCGCGGGCACCTACACGGCGATGTCGCCATCGAAGCTCAATGCCGCGGGGTGCGTGACCGGCAAACCGCTCTCGCTCGGCGGTGTGCGCGGCCGCACCCAGGCGACCGGCCGCGGCGTCTGCTTCGGCGTACGCGAAATCTGCCGCCGCGCC
>JBOHRM010000531.1:0-2302 GCA_050732715.1 Longimicrobiales bacterium | reverse complement strand
GGAAGAGGTCGACCAGCTCGTCGCGGAACACGGCGACGCAGCTCGGCTCGAGCCCGATCAGCGGAGTGCCCGCCTCGATGTCGGGCCGCAATGCGTCGATGATCTCGCGCAGCCGCCGCTTCGCCGTGTCGAGCATGCCGAAATCGTAGAGCGGCCGGCCGCAGCAGAGCGAAGGCCCGGGGACCTCGACGTCGCAGCCCACGGCCTCGAGCACCTCGACCGCCGCTGCGAGCGTTTGCGGATGGAAATGGTTGTTGAACGTGTCCGGCCAGAGGAGCACGCGGGTTTGCTCGCGCTGCGCGCTCGGGTTCCGGGTTCCGGGTTCCGGGTTCCGGGTTCGCAATTCCGCTCGGCGCGGCTCGCCCATGTGAGTCGCGGACCGCGCTCTCCACCAGACCTTGAACGTCTGCCGGGCGAAACGGGGGACCCGGCGTTCGGGCGCGATGCCGGCGGCGGCCTTGGCGAGCCGACGGAGCAGCGGGGCCCCGGTGACGAAATTGACCACGCCCGGTGCGAGCGCTGCGAGCCGTGCCCAGCGATGGATCAGGCCGAACGCGTAGGCGCTGCGCGGGCGGAGCCGCCCCTCGTAGTAGTGCGAGAGGAACTCGGCCTTGTAGGTGGCGACATCGACTTTCACGGGACAGTCACCCTTGCAGCCTTTGCAGGCGAGGCACAAGTCGAGCGATTCCTTGACCTCTTCACTCTTCCAGCCGTCCGTGATCACATCGCCTTGCAGCATCTCGAACAGCAGATGCGCCCGGCCGCGCGTGCTGTCCTTCTCCTCCCGCAGCACCATGTAGCTCGGGCACATCGTGCCGCCGTTCAGCCTGCGGCACGCGCCAACGCCGACGCAGCGGAGCGCGGCGCCCGCGAAGCCGCCCTCGTCATCCGGAAACTTGAAGTGCGTCTCCGGCGTCGCGGGCCGGTAGTCGCTGCCCAGACGCAGATTCGCGTCGCGAGGATAGGCGTCGACGAGCTTGCCCGGGTTCATCATGTGGTCCGGGTCCCAGATCGACTTGAACTCGCGGAACGCCTCCATCACTTCGTCGCCGTACATGATCGGCAGCAGGTCACCGCGCGCCTGACCGTCGCCGTGCTCGCCCGAGATCGAGCCGCCGTACTTGTAAGACACCAGCTCCGCGGCGTCGCGCGTGAACGCGACGTACTTCTCGATGCCCGGCTCCGTGGTCAGATCGAAGTCGATGCGCGTGTGGAAGCAGCCCTGGCCGAAATGGCCGTAAATCGCACAGTGATAGTCGTACCGGTCGAGCAACGCGCGCAGGTCGCGCAGATACTCGCCCACGCGGTCGACCGGCACCGCCGAGTCCTCCCACCCCGGCCACGCCGGTGGCTCACCGGGCACCCACGCCGTCGCGCCCAACCCCGACTCGCGGACGTTCCACAGCCTGTGCTGCGTCTCAGCGTCGCTGTAGAGCTGCACGGCAGGCGCGTTCGGCCGCTCCCCGATCGACCTCATGGCGTCACGCGCGCGCGCCGTCGCTTCCTCGACGTCGTCACCGCCGAACTCGACGAGCAACCACCCGCTCCCCTGCGGAAGCAGCCCGATATCCTCGACGTGCAGCCGCTTCTTGCGCATGTTCGCGACCATGACGTCGTCGAATCCCTCGATCGCGATCGGACGCAGCTCACGCAGCTCGGGCACGTGGTCGCCGGCCTCGAAGATCGTCGGATAACCAATCACGAGCAGTGCGCGCGCGCGCGGGCTCGGCATCAACGTCACCGTCGCGTCGAGCACGGTCACGCACGTGCCCTCGCTCCCCACCAGCGCACGCGCGACGTTGAACCCGCTCTCCGGCAGCAGGGCCGGCAGGTTGTAGCCGGCCACACGGCGTGGTATCGCGGGGAAGCGGTGCCGAATCTGATCCGCGTAACGATCGCTCAGCCTGCGCAGCCGCGCGAATATCTCGCCGCGCCGGCCCCCCGTGCGAATGATTCGCTCGAGCTCTGCCTCCGACGTGGCGCCGACGCGCATGCGCACGCCGTCATACGTCAGGATCTCGAGCGCCTCCACATTCTCGTCCGTGCGTGCACCCGGGCCGTACAGCTCTGCCATCACCGAGTGCGTGCCGCACGAGTTGTTGCCGATCATGCCGCCGAGCGTGCAGCGGTTGTGCGTCGCGGGGTCGGGACCGAACGTCAGACCGTGCGGCTCCGTCGCGCTACGTAGATCGTCGAGGATCGTGCCCGGCTCGACCCGCGCGCGACGACGCGCGGCGTCGACCTCGATCACGTGATGCGCGTACTTCGAGAAATCGATGATGACGGCGACGTTGCAGCACTG
>JBOHRM010000530.1:0-10521 GCA_050732715.1 Longimicrobiales bacterium | reverse complement strand
CAGCTGAACCGCACAGACGGCATCAAGGTCGACGTCGACGTCGACGGCACGATCGTGCCGCTGCCCGCGCACGTCGAGCTGTGCCTGTACCGCGTCGCCGAGGAATCGCTGCAAAACGTCGCGCGGCACGCCGGCGTCCGCGCGGCGCGCCTGTCGCTGATCGCACGGACCGGACACCTCGATATCCGCATCAGCGATGACGGCCGCGGCTTCGATCTCACGAAAGGCCGGCCCTCGGGCGGCATCGGGCTGCTCAGCATCGAGGAACGGCTGCGCGTGATCGGCGGCCGGCTCGAGATCCTGACGCATCCCGGCGCCGGCGTCACCGTCATCGGCCGCGTGCCGCTGCCCGCGCCAGAGACGCCGCCGCTCAAGGCGCTCAACTCGGCGAATTGATCCTCACGTTCCTCGGCACGCGCGGCGAGATCCGGGCCAGGACGCGGCGTCACGGCCGGCACACGTCGCTCGAGGTCTCGTACCGCGCGCGCCGGGTGATGATCGACTGCGGCACCGACTGGAGAGGTCGGATCGGGGGTATCCATCCGCACGCCATCGTGGTGACGCACGCGCACCCCGACCACGTGGACGGACTCCGGGGCGGCGCGCCGTGTGCCGTCTACGCCACCGAGTGGGCGTGGGGCCGGATGGACGCGTTCGGGATCGAGTCGAGACGCACGGTCGAGCCACGCCGCCCGTTCCGCATCGGCGCGATCACGTTCGAGGCGTTCACGGTCGAGCACTCATTGAACGCGCCGGCCGTCGGGTATCGCATCACGGCAGGCAAGGTCGCGGTGTTCTATGTGCCCGATCTCGTGTACATCCACGAACGCTCCGCCGCGCTCGAAGGCATCGATGTCTACATCGGCGATGGTGCATCGATGAGCCGCCCGCTCGTTCGCCGCCGCGGCGATGCGCTCATCGGCCACGCGTCCGTGCGCAACCAGATCGAGTGGTGCCGGCGCGAAGGTGTGCCGCGTTTCATCGTCACACACTGCGGCTCGGGCATCGTCGAGGGTGACGGCCGCACGATCCGCGCTCAGCTTCAGCGCTGGGCCGCGGAGCGCGAATTGCGCGCCGAGATCGCGCATGATGGCATGAAGATCCGGTTGACGGGTTAGCGGTTGCGGGTTGCGGGTTGGGGCAGGACGGTTGACGGTTGACGGGTTGCGGGTTGTGAGCTGGGAACTGAGTGGAGCCGTTGGGCGCGATTCGGCAAACCTCACGCGCCTATACGTCGAAGATGACTCGGGCTCGCCAGGTGCCATCACGGTTGGCCACGTCGAGGCCGTGGTAGGTGACGCCTTTGATCTCGCGGCCGCCGGCATCGGGGTGCGTGACGCCGGTGGCGCGCGCCTGCAGCCGTGTCTCGGTCAATGCGTTGAAGGTGGCTGAGACGTAAGCGAAGTCCTGCATCGCGTGGAGGTAGAGCAGCTCACGCAGCCACGCGACGAGCAGCGCCGAGGCATCCGATGCTTCGACCTCGATCTCGTGCGTTACACAGGCGCTGGCGGTCCGGTTTATCGGCTCATCGGCGAACATCAGGCTGGTCATACCGGCAGCCGCGCGGGAGAACAGCTCCGATAGTGAATCCGCGCAAACGTCCATCCCGACGTCGGCCGCGTGGTCGATCAGTGTGATGCCCTTCATCCGTTCCCAGTTGTCCGGTTTCCAGTTTCCGGTTCATCGGTGAGACCGGAGGGCCGGCTAACGGGCAACCGGTAACCCGCAACCCGGAACCCGCAACCCGTCAACCCTTGAGCACTCCCAGCGGCTTGAGCCGGGCGACCTTGCGCGCGATGCCCGCCGCGTGCACGACGTCGACGACCTCGGCGACGTCCTTGTAGGCGTCCGGTATCTCCTCGGCGATGGTCGAGTACGAGGACGCGCGCACCTCGATGCCCTGGGCGCGGAACTCGGCGCGCAGGTCCCGATTGCGCACCGACTTCTTCGCCTGGTTCCGGCTCATGCGCCGGCCCGCGCCGTGACAGCTCGAGCCGAACGTCTCGGCGTAGCCGGCCGCGGTGCCGACGAGCACGAACGAGTAGCGCGCCATGTCTCCGGGGATCAGGACCGGCTGGCCGACGTCGGAGAAGCGCGGCGGCAGCTCGGCGTGGCCGGGCGGGAACGCGCGCGTCGCGCCCTTGCGGTGCACGCACTACCTACGCTCGCGGCCATCGCTCTCGTGCGTCTCCCACTTCGCCATGTTGTGCGCGACGTCGTAGACCAGCGAAAGCGCTGCGCCCCCGCCTCTGGACCCGAACACGCGCGCGAACGCCTCGCGCAGATGGTGCGTCATCATCTGCCGGTTCGCGAATGCGAAGTTCGCGGCCGCGTTCATCGCGCCGATGTAGTCCTCCGCCTCGGGGGACATCAGCGGCGCGCACGCGAGCTGCCGGTCCGGCAGATCGATGTGATGCGTCGCGGCGGACCGCACCATCACGTCGAGGTGGTCATCGCATACCTGATAGCCGAGCCCGCGCGAGCCGGAATGGATGAACACGGTGACGTGGTCGGGCGCCAGCCCGAAGCGCTCGGCGACGGCGGCGTCGTAGACCTCATCCACGTAGCCGACCTCGATGAAGTGGTTGCCCGATCCCACGGTGCCGAGCTGCTTGCGCCCGCGCTCGCGAGCACGCGGGCCGACTCGCGCCGGGTCCGCGCCGTCGATCGCGCCGCCAGTTTCGATCCGCTCGATGTCCTCGGGCTCACCGAACCCCTGCTCGACCACCCAACGGGCGCCGTCGCGCAGCACGCCCGTGAGGTCGGCGTCGTCGAGCTCGAGGCGAACGTGTCGTGACCCTACGCCCGCGGGCACATCCCGCATGATCTGATTCATCAGATCGGCCAGCCGCGGCTTGACGTCACCGGCACGGAGATCAGAGCGCAGGAGCCGTACGCCGCAGTTGATGTCGTAGCCGACGCCACCGGGGCTGACCACGCCGTCCTGCTCCGGATCGAACGCGGCGACGCCGCCGATCGCGAAGCCGTAGCCCCAATGGATATCCGGCATTGCGATCGAACGGCCCACGATGCCCGGGAGGCACGCGACGTTCTCGACCTGCTTCAACGCCTCGCCGCCGTCTTGCATGATCTGCCGCATCAGGCTCTCGTCCGCGTAGACGAGGCCGTCCACGCGCATGCGCCCGCGGCGCGGCAGCCGCCACCGATACGCGTCGATCGGCTCGGCGCGGACGCCGCCAGCGTCACGTCCGGGTTCGTGCGGTTTGTCGGAAGACATGGGTGTTCCCGACCCAACTTCGCGGATTGCTTGCATGCACGCCATGCATGCCGAATGCCAGGGTGGGCCGCACTACTCCTGGCGCAACACGACCATCGGGTCCACCGCGGCCGCGCGGCGCGCGGGCAGGAGCGAGGCTGCCGCCGCGAGCCCCAGGAACAACGCCGTCGTGACGGCGAAGGTGGTCGGGTCGTGCGGCTCGACCTCGTAGAGGAGTTGTTCGACGGCGCGGGATGCGACGATCGCGCCGCCGAGACCGAGCACGACGCCAGCGGACGCGACGGCCAACCCGTCCGTGATCACCATACGGCGGAGGCGGCGCGCGTCCGCACCCACCGCCGCTCGGACCGCGAGCTCGCGCCCCCGGCGGCTCACCGAGTAGGCCAAGACGCCGTAAAGCCCCACCGCGGCGAGTGCCACGGCGATCGCGGCCAGGAGGCTCATGAGAATGACCACGAAGCGCGGCTCGGCTTCCTGTTCGGCGAGCGCATCCTCGGCAGAACGGAGTCTCCAGATCGTCTGCTCCGGATCGAGCGCATGAACCGCGTCTCGTATCACGCCCAGGACCGACCGTGGATCACCCACGGCCCGAACGCCCACCTCGACCCATCGGCCCACGCTGTCGGCCGACGCGGGATGGAGAATCTGATAGGGACCCTCCCTCTGATCTCGCCCCATGAGCCGCAGCTCTCTGACGACGCCCACTACCGTCAACCACTCGCCGTCATCACCTACGCGGAAGCGCCGGCCGGCCGCGTTCCCACGCCAGAGGAAGCGCGCAAGGTCCCGATCGATGATCACGGCGCCGGTGTTCACGTCGGCGTTCTCGAACCCGCGCCCTGCGACGAGCTCCACACCCATCACGTCGAGATAGTCCATCGCGATGGACGCTGAGGGTATCCTATACGGCTGATCGCGCGGGGCCTCTCCACCCTCGGGCTCGAGTGCGGCAAGCGATCGAAATCCCGCGCCGGTCGTCCGCGTCACGGCCTCGACTGCGGGGTGCGCCTCGAGCGCCTCCTCGAGCTGGCGGAAGAACTCCGCGCGCACCACCCCATCCGTGTAGCGGGTCGGCGAAAGGCCGACGTGTGCGAGCGCGATCCGCTCGTAGTCATATCCCGGGTCAACCTGCACGAGCCGAGCGAAGCTCTTCACGAAGAGCCCGGCCGCGGCCAGCAGGGTCATCGAAAGCGCGACCTGCGCGACCACGAGAGCGTTCTTGAGCCGGCGGCGGTCGGGCGCATCATCGGACGGGCGGCGCGCGAGCGGCGAGAGGCTGCCGCCGCGGATCACGTACAGCGCGGGCACGAGCCCGAGCACGGTCCCCACGGCAAGCGACACGCTGAACGTGAATCCGAGCGTTCTCCGCTCGATCTCGAGCGCGTGAGGACTGGACCACAGCACGATCCAAGGGATCAACCCATCGAGCACGCGCACGGCCACCACGGCCATGCCGAGCGCGGCCACGCCTCCCAGCGCACCCCACACGAGTCCCTCGACCATGAGCTGTCTCAGGATGCGCGAACGCGAGCCGCCGATCGCCATGCGCACCGCCAACTCGCGGCTTCGCCCGCTCGCCCGGACGAGCAGGAGGTTGATGCCGTTCACCCACGCAATCAGGAAGATCGCGGCCACCGTCGCCGACAGCGTCCACAGGGCTCGCCCCATATCGGCCGTCATGCGGTGCGCTCCCACCGGAACCAGCTGCACGTCCCATCCGCCCTCCAAGGGCTCGCGCTCCTGAAGCGCGGCCGCGAGCGCGTCCGCCCGCTCTTGTGCGAGAGCCAGGCTCACGTCGGGTCGAAGCCGGGCCCAGAACCCGCCTACGAACGTGACCGGCCGGTCCGCAGCCGTGAAATCGTCGCGGATCGGGATCCAGAGATCCCTTTCACCGCCCCACGTGGGGAACCTCACACCGCCGCGCAGCACGCCGATCACAGTGACCGTTCCGCTCTCGAGTCGAATCGTCTGCCCGAGGATCGACGGATCGCCGCCCAGACGCTCATAGTATCCTCGCCCCAGGATTGCGACATCGGGGCTGCCAGGACGCGCGTCATCCACGGAAAACGCACGGCCGATCAGAAGCGGGATCCCGAGCAGCGTGTCGGCGCCCGCCGTGACGGCAAGGACCTCGAGCTCCTCGGGTGCCGGACCGTCGGTGCGCACGAGCGACCCCAGGCTCCAAGCGACCCACCCATCGGCGAACTCCGCTGAAGCGTCCCGCCAGCCCGGGATTCTCGACCCCGTGGTCCCCGGGGTGGAGCCGCCCCTCTGATTTGCCGCGTGGTTCACCTCGACCAGGCGCTCCGCGTGCCTGTATGGAAGAGGCCGGAGGAGCAACGCATCGACCACCGCGAAGATCGATGTCGTGGCGCCGATCCCCAGCGCGAGCGTGGCCACCACCGCCAGCGCAAACCCCGGGTTGACACGAATTCCACGTACCGCGTAACGCACGTCCGATCCGAACGACCGGATCAGCTCCCTTCCCCGGACTCTCCCGCGCCGCCGCATTGCACGCTGGATCCGGTCGATGTCGCCAAACCGGCGCTCCGCCTCGCGCAGCGCCTCGTCCCGGGACCAGCCCTGCTGCACGAGGAGATCTGCACGCTCGAGAATGTGGTGCCGGATCTCCTCGCGTGCCTCATCGCTCCGGTCGGGCTGAGGCGTGCGCACCATGGCTTCTTCACGAGAATCGGGTGCGCCGCGATGCGCGCGCGCCCCCCCGATCGGAGCCTCGGCGTCCGGCTCGCGTGACGGCGTCCGATCCCCGGTCCGCTGGTGTTCGCTCGAATCCGTCATGCGCGCTCCTCCGCGATCACGACCTTCCCCACAGCGGCAACGTAGCGATTCCATTCCCGCGTCGATTTCGACAGCGCGGCGCGCCCACGCGCCGTGATCTCGTAGTACTTGGCGCGCCGACCCTTCTCGGAAATTCCCCACGTCGCCCGCAGCCAGCGTCGCCGCTCCAAACGGTGCAGCGCAGGGTAAAGCGCACCCTCTTCCGGAAGGAGCTCGCCGCTCGTGGCATCACCGATCCAGCGCAGCACCTCGAACCCATGCATACGTCCGCCCTGCGCAAGTGCACCCAGCGCCAGGAACTCCACGGTCCCCGGCAGGATCGAGAGAGACGCGCGCACCATGCTCGGTCCTTCAGCTGCCGAGTCGCGTTAACGGTCGGCACCGTGTGTCGAGCACCGCCCGTGCACGCGTGGTCTCGCGTGCTGAGGTCAATATGCTGGTCTCGCGAGCTGAGGTCAAGAATTGGTCGAGGCCGTAGCGGAACGGCGGAAGGCATTTTCCGTCTCCCCCGCCGAGTTTCCAGTCCGCGGCGCGAGTGGCGGATGAACCATTTCGCCGGTTGGGAATTCTCTCGCTAAGGCGCCAAGCTCGCCAAGGGTACGCCAAGATCGCTCGGTTACGATCTTCCGGTTCCCTTCGCGTACTTGGCGTCTTTGCGGGAGAGTTCCTTGCCACGCGCCGACATTTCGACGAGAGACGCTCGGACCTCGGAACCGGCGACTGGGCGTCGCTCTGAGCCGGACTACAATGCCATCCCTCTCCCCGCCCGGGGGGAGAGGGATGGGGTGAAGGGAGTACCGCTTAAGCGTGCACGCCGACGCGCTCCGTCTCACGCGGCTCCCCGCGGGTGGGAGCGCCGGGTGACGCCTGCCGTCTGAGCAGAGCGGCGAGGATCGGCGGCGCCGCGAGCGTGGTCAGGATCACCATGATCACGATGATCGCGAATTCGCGTTCGGACAGGACCCCGACCTGTCTTCCGAGCGTCGCGAAGATCAGGCCCACCTCACCGCGCGGCACCATTCCCCATCCGACTACCCACTTGTTGGCGCTGCCGGCGGCGAGGCCCGCGGCCACCTTGCCGATGACCGCCACGACGGTGATCCCGAGCGCGGTCAGGAGGACCGGCAGGTCGAAGAGCGCTTCGAGGCTGACACTCATGCCCGTGAGCACGAAGAAGAGCGGCACGAGGAAATGGCCGAGCGGCTCGATGAGGTCTTCGACGTGCTTATGGCTGTGGCGATCGAGGACGGCGGCGAGGGGCGCACGGGATTCGGGCGGGCTGTGGGCGATCTCATCACGGATCTCGCGCACGATGCCCGGCTCGTCGAAGCTCTCGAAATGCACGGCATCCAGCACGAGACCGGCGGCGAAAGCGCCCACGATGGGCGCGAGCCCGATCAATCCCGCGACAAAGGCGAAAACGAGCGCAAACACGACCGCGAACGTGAGCTTCATCCCCACGCCGGTGTGTATGCGGGAGAACAATTGTCCGAGCCGCGGCGCGAAGAAGCGCCCCAAAAGCACCGCGCCGACGAGGAATCCCAACGCCTTGAAGACGATGATCCCGATGGCGCCCGCGGTGACCGTTCCCGCGGTGGCGATCGCCGCTACTACGGCGAGGATGATCAATCCGAGCACGTCATCGATGACGGCGGCACCGAGCACGATCTGCGCTTCGGGCGTCTTCAGTACGGCGAGGTCGCGGAACACGCGGGCGGTGATCCCGACCGAGGTCGCTGTCAGCGCGGCGCCCACGAAGAGGTAGGCGTTGAAATCGAGCCCGGGTAGCAACAAGGGGCCGACGAACCAGGTGCCCGAGGCAAAGGGGAGGACGACGCCGACGATGGCGACGAGGAAGGCACGGGCACCGACACGCCCCATCTGCGCCAGGTTGGATTCCAACCCGATCTGGAAGAGCAGGATGATGACGCCGAGCTCGGCCAGGAATCCGAGAATCGGGTCGGAGGTCACGGGGTCGAAGACGTCGATGCCTACGAGCACGAGGTTGCCGAGGATGACGCCGATCACGAGCTCCCCGAGCACGGCTGGCTGACCAAAGCGCTCGACGAGCCCGGAGACCTTTGCGGCGAGGAGCAAGACGGCGATCCATAACAGGGCCGTGGTGGGGCCGTGTCCCTCCGCCCCGTGATCCTGGACGGCGGCGAATACGGGCTGAACGAGCGCAACGACGGCGAGTAGCGGGAGCAACATGTTCCATCGCACCCACCGTTGCGTGTGGGGCGGACGGCGTATGACACGAGCTCGGGATGTTTGCACCATCTTCGTTCTCACCAATCAGGGGGCCAGGCCCGACCGATTTTTGGCCGCAAAAGGCAGCGGCGCGATGGATGAATCAAATGACCATGGCCTGCGGCCGAAGCCGCCCGGCAGTTCAGGAGGGCGTGGGACCGGCGCGGGAGAATGGAAGGACGACGAGCTCGCTCCGGCCGGCATCAGAAGAGCCGAACGGCCGTGCTCGGAGGTCGACCGATGAAGGACTGCGATCCGCGGCTGCCGCCTGCCCGAACGGTTTCGCCTCGATGCGATCGAGATCATTGTCGGGCAGACGGACTCGCGCGCCTTCGGCCTCGGGATGCGGCTCGCTGTGCAGGTGTAGCCGCGCTCCCACCTGGTCGACGCGGTCTTCGGGCCCGCGCGTCCATTCCAGCCGTGTAAACTGTGGAAGGACGAGCGCGAGCGAGGCACACAGGGCCACCTTTGCGCGAATACCCATGCGCAGGAATTTAGTCCGCGGCTTGGCGCAGGGCAAACCTGGCAGACCTCACGAGATCGTCCCACACGTTCCGCAGCGCGCGTCAATGAAACGAGACGCGGGGTCGGCGGGACCCGTGTGAATCATCGCGGCTGAGACGATGTCCCACGGTTCGGTTGCGGGTTGCAGGTCGTGCGTTCACATCGACGGCGGCTCCTCGTTCGGTGCGCTCCAGAATCCGGTGATGGCCGACGCGCTCGCCGCGTGCTCGCCGCCGAAGAGCGCGGCGTTGAACAGCACCCGGAACGTGCCGTGCGGCTGACCGCGCCATTGTGGCCGGAACCCGATCAGGATCACGTGCCCGGCGCCGTGACGCACGTCGATCGCTGCCGCGAAGCCGTTCAGTTTTTCCTCGCCCAGAAGGTATCCCGAGAGCAGGGGTGATCCGGTCTCTGCGTACTTGGCGAGCGCGACGCCGTCGAACCCATCGAGTGTCGTGAATGCGGGGCTCGCGTCGAAGAAGATATTGGCTCGTTCCGGCATCCCCGCCATTACGGGGTGGCTCGCGTTCGTGGTCACCTCGAGGATCGAGCCGTCGGCGTAGAATTCGTCGCGCTCCAGGTCGGCCAGCACGTTCTTCACCGGGAGATGCAGCAGCTCGATCGCGAAATCGCTGCTCTCGTTCAGGCAGACGAGCGTCCCGCCAGCCCGCACGAACGCGTCCAGCTCGCGTACCCCGGCCTCGCCGATCCCGCCCGCATAGCGAGGCGGGACCGTGCCTTCGGCATAGCCGTCGAGCAGCGTTCGGGGCCGGTCTGAGGCGATCACGATCACGTCGAACCGGTCACGCAGGGTGCCCGCGTGCATATCCGCGTTGGTAAGGGTCGCGTACGGGAGCTCGTACGTGTCGAAGAGCCATCGTGTCCAGCCTTCGTCCATGCTGGGCACCCACGGCTTGTAGAGCGCGATGCTCGGACGGATCGGCGGTCCGTTCGCGTCCATTCTCTCAGCGCGAACCGCGAGCTCGCCGACCCATTGCTCGAGCGAGTCTTCCGAGACGCCGGAGACCAGATATCGCGCGCTCGACGCCTCGGCGAGCGCGCGCACGTCCCGGGCGATGGGCGCCTCGCCGTCGCCGTCCTCTGCGTCGATATCCGGCCCGTACGCCGCGGCGGCGGGCGGACCGGCGTCGAAGCGCACGGTTCCACCCACTGCCAGCGCGCGGTTGATCAGGCGGAACGCATTGTTCTCCGCGGGATCGACGGAGAGCGTGGCCCCGGACCCCGAGATTGTAGTGGGAGACGGCAGGATCCCGGCGGCGACCGGGTGCGTGCGCAGGTCCGCGTCCGGCGAGAGCTCTAGTGCCTGACCGCGGACCGGCTCGAGCGCGTCGCGAAACTCCGGCGAGAGTGGAGACTGGACGGCGATCGCGCGCACATCCATCAAGTACGGCAGGGTCCAGCCGGCCGCATCATACGGCTGTTCGGGCGGGCCATCCGGATGCTCCCGGAGATCGGGGTAGACCTGGACCTCCATGAGCTGCCGGACGAGCTCCGAGAACTCCTGGTCCATCGGGATGACCCAGGCGCCCGCGGCGTGGGTCGTTCCGTCCGCGGCGGCAGCGCGCTCGAGCTCGTGCACGCGTACGCCGTTGAACGCGAGACGCCGCAGCAGCTCGACGGCCGCCATCGGGTCACGCTGCTCCCGAGGGATGATGTACGCATACGGCGGCTGCTCCTGGTAGCGACGGATCGCATCGCGGCCGGCCTGG
>JBOHRM010000529.1:0-1540 GCA_050732715.1 Longimicrobiales bacterium | reverse complement strand
TCCGGCTGGTACGGCTTGACGCTCGGCCCGCCGATGTCGTCCACCAGCAGGCCGCTCACGGCGAGGGCACCATCACGGATCATCTCGGCGGGCAAGCGATGGCTCGGCCCGCGCGCAAGCAGGCGGTTCTCGGGGTCGACCTCTTCCAGCTCGGGCGTGATGCGCGACGATTGCCGGTAAGTGCTCGACACCACGATCCGCTTCAGCAGGGCCTTCGTGTCCCAATCCGAATCGCGGTACGTGACCGCAAGCCAATCGAGCAGCTCCGGGTGAGTCGGCAGCGCACCCTGGTTGCCGAAATCGTCGGCCGTCTCGACCAAGCCGCTGCCGAACAGCATCTGCCAATAGCGGTTCACGGCGACGCGAGCGGTGAGCGGGTTCCGGTCATCGAACAGCCAGCGCGCGAAACCCAGTCGGTTCCTCGGCAGCGCGTCGTCGAAAGGCAGTATGGCACCCGGCGTGCCCGGCTCGATGCGCCCGCGCGGCGCGTCATAGGCGCCACGCTCGAGGAGGTGCGTGGGACGTGGCGTGATGCGGTCGCTCATGACCATCACGTCCTCGACGCCGTTCAACAATCGAGTCTCCTCGGCCAGACTGCCTCGGAGCGCGGCGAGCCGCCCGGCGTATGCGGTATCCTCTGTCGTGAGATAGTGCTCGAACCGCGCATCCTGGGCCGGCGTCACCGTTTCGGCACCGGTGTTTCTCGCGAGCTCGGAATCGCCGCGAGCGCCACCGGCGAGCTCGGCGACCTCGAGCGCCGAGAGCGGGCGGTCATATACGCGGACCTCGTCGATGCGGCCGCCCTCGAACGAGGCGACGTCCGAGCCCGCGCGTTTGCCGCCGATCTGGAACCGCGCCCCCGCGTCCTCCGACGGCACGCTCGTACGACGAAGATGGTCGGACAGTACAGCCACTGCCGCGCGCCGGCCGTCGACATAGATCGCGAGGCCGGTGGCGCTCGCCGTGCCGTCATACGTCACTGCCAGATGCGTCCACCGGTTCAGCGGCAGCGTCGCCGTTGTTTGCACCCGTATCGCGTCATCCGACCGGATGTGCATCATGCCGAAGAAAACGGAGTCGTGATGCAGGTTGAGCTCGTAACCCCGGTTCGCGCCGGCGTTGTCGGCCAGCGCACGAGTCACGATCGGCGCGCGCGTGTGCGTTCGCGTCGGGTACACCCACACGCTGAACGAGAAGCCGTCGAAGCGGTCGAAGGCGTAGGCATCACCGACTATGCCGACCGCTCCGTCCCAGACCTCGAACGCATGCGACGACTTCCCTGGCACAATCCTGGGTTCGCCCTGGAACGTGACCGGATTACTCGCGTCCGCCAGGTTGGGCGCGATTCGATCCACGTCACCGAGCGGCGGAACGCCGGCCGGCGCGTTCGGCGTCCGCCGAGCCACGCTCGCGAGCGTGTCGAAGGAGAAATGGCCGATCAGGCCGCGCTCGAGGTCCGACCTCGCCCGCGCTGCTTACCGCGCGTACTGCGCGTCGTGCGCGATCCGTTCGCGCTACTCGCGGAGCGACCGCTCCCGTG
>JBOHRM010000528.1:0-4681 GCA_050732715.1 Longimicrobiales bacterium | reverse complement strand
CCGCGTGCTCGAGCGGGAGGGCATCGCCAATGAGCTCAGGATCCCGCTTCGCAAGGCCTACCCGCTGGACGCCGCGGGCCGGGTGGACCTCGATGCGATGGAACCGGAGAGCCGGCGAAGTCTCCTGCTCCTGACCCGGGCCTCCTTCGACGCGGCCGCGCTCGATCGCGACGCGGGCGGCCCACCGGCGATCCCCAATGACCTCGCCGTGCCGCCCGGTACCGAGGGCGCGTTCCTGCGCGCACTCACGTCGTGGAGCCACTGGTATCGCGCCCGGTTTGCCGAGTTCGAGGGCGAACGGTGGCGCGCATCACGGATGGAGTACGCCGTCGAGATCGCGGCCCAGGCGCCCGGCGGCTACCTGGTGGCCCGGACCGACGGATACGCCGACGGCCGCCTCGACTGGCCCGACTTCGATCTGCGCCTCGAGCCCGCGCTCCCACTGCCGAGCGGGAAGGAACCCGCGGACGTCGTCTCGTTTCCGGCGCCACGGGCGGTGACCCACGAGCTGCTGCCGCAACGGGTCCGGTTCCGCGGGATGCCCGTGAGCCGGTTCTGGGAGCTCGAAGATCGGAACGTCTACCTTGGCGACATCGACGCCGGCCCGACGGACCTGGTCCGCCTGCTCATGGTCGAGTTCGCGCTCATCGCCGGCGACGACTGGTTCGTGATCCCCCTCGACGTGCCCGTCGGCACGCTCACGAAGATCGACAGCCTCGTGGTCTCGAACACGTTCGGCGAGCGCGTCTCGATCCGCGCGGCCACCGAGGTCGACGGGCCCGCCACGCCGTGGCGCATGTTCGTGTCGACCGGAGACCCCGCCGTCGAGACGGGTACCGGCCGGCCGTGGCTCTTCCTCGCGCCGAGCGTGGGCAAAGGCGCCGAGGGCGATCCCATCGAGGAGGTGGCGTTCATCCGGGACGAGATGGCGAACCTCGCGTGGGGCATCGAACGCAAGATCGAAGACGCATCAGGGCGGGCGGAGAACCGGCACGAGCGCTGGCTCGCCACCCGCGAGCCGCCGCCGGAACCGCCCGAGCTCACTTCCTTCAGGCTCGCCACCCGGGTGCCGCCGCACTGGTTCCCGTTCGTTCCCGTCCAGGCCGCCGACGCTCGGTCGATCCGGCTGCGCCGCGGCCGGCTGCTACGTTCCCCGGACGAGCCGACCGAGACGCCCCAAGGGCGCATCCTCGAGCCGGAACAACCGCTACGGATGCACGAGGAGGAGGTGCCCCGCGCCGGGATGCGCGTGACCCGCGCGTGGCAGCTCGCCCGCTGGCACGATGGCTCGACCTGGTTGTGGGTCGGCCGTCGCAAAGAGCTCGGAAGACCCGAGCGGGCCAGCAATCTCAGGCACGATCTCCTCGTCGAGCCGCCGCGGGCCGCGGAGTCGGCGAGCCCGCCGTGACGAGCGCGACAGCTCGGCCCTCCTGCGCCTCGGGGACGGACCCGGCGGCGGTGAACCGCTTCGACCTCTACCCGATCATCAGGTACGACGCGGCCGGCCGTCACTTTGCGCGCACGCGGCTCTCGTGGCGGCCGGCGGCAAGTGCGCTACGCAGCCGGCCTCGCGCTTACAACCGCTCGAGGATCTGGGTCAGGACGCTCCTCGCGTAGTCCCGGTCGTAGTCGAGCGCTCCCTCTCTCGCGGTCACGTCGATCTGGGTCATCCCCGCGTCCTCGCGCTCGATGTGCACGTTGACGTCCATCCCGCCCCGTTCACCCCTGATCTCGACCTCGCCTTCCTCGGTCTCGCGGCCGGTGACCGCGATGCCCATGTCCTCGAACGTCGCCTCGGCCGCGGCCGTGGCCTCGGCGACCGTCACATTGACCTGGGAGCCCGCGCCGCGCTCCGTGTAGGCGATCGCGCCGGCCGCGCCGGCCGCCGCGCCTACGGCGGCCGCCGCACAGCCGCCGAATGCCGTGCTCAGCCCCAAGACGATGACGCTCTCGATTCGGATCGCGCGCAGATTCATGCTGGCCTCCATCGCCGTGCAGTCCAGGTGTCGCACCTGTTTCGTCCCCGGGTGATCGACCAACGTCTTATGCCAACCGCGTGCCAGAGACGTCGACGCCGCCCAACGGCCGTCGATTCAATCGGCCTCGCTCGAGCTGTCGAGCCCCAGCGTTCGGCGAATGCGGGCCTCGAGCCGGTCGAGATCCCACGACGCCTGGTCCCGCACGATCCGGCGAAGCACCGGGTCCAGATGGTCGACCGTCTCGAGCAGCTCGACGAGCAGGCGCCGCTGGGCGTCGGACCTGCCCGGCTCCTCCGCTCCCTCCACGGCATCCGCCAGAATCGCGGTTTCCGAGCGGGACGCGATCATCGGCTCGGGCACATACTCGACCCACACCCGCGTCCGGCGACCCGGCCCGCGCCCGTCCTCGATGGGCTCCAACCCGACGATCCGCTCGGCCCGCACGTACTTGCCGTACCCGAGCGCGACGATACTCCCTCGCGCAACCCTCATCGCGTGACGACCCTCCGCTGGCAGACTTACTAGGAGCGGTTCCGAGTTCCGGGTTCCGAGTTCCGAGTCTCGCGCATCGCTGGCCGCGCCGACCGCATGCAGAAGCGAGTAGCGGGCATGCGCGTTTGCCGTCCATCACGAACGCAAGATGCAACCCTGCAACCCATCACGGGACAGGATGTTCTTGACATATCGTCCACGCTGTGTAGTATATCGGACATGTCGACGACCCTCGGAGAGTTCGAGCAGCTCGTCTTGCTCGCCGTGCTGCGGCTCGGATCGGACGCGTACGGCGCCACGATTCGCCGCGAGATCGAGCGGCGTACCGGCCGCGAGCTGTCGATCAGCGCGGTCTACACGACGCTGCAGCGGCTGGAAAAGAAGGGACTCGTCCGGACGCGCATGGGCGACCCGCTGCCCGAGCGTGGCGGCCGGCGGCGCAAGTACGTCGAACTTCTGCCGGCGGGCGCCCGCGCACTGAAGGTCGCCTACGACGTGTTCGCGGGCATGACGGCCGGCATCGAACTGCGACTGAAGGCACTATGAGTCGGCTCGCGCTGTGGCTCATCGGGATCGCGACGCCCGCGGAGGACCGCGAGTCGGTCATCGGTGACACGATCGAGCGGTTCGCGGAGGTCGGCGCCACTGCGGGCGTTGCGGCTGCGCGGACCTGGCTGCGACGCGAGACGTGGCGGGTGCTCTCGAGCGCGCTTCGCCACCGCCTGGCAGTTCGCCGAAGGCGCGCGAAAATGGTTTTTCCACGAGGCGGAGGGAGAGGCTTGATGTCGTCGATCTGGCAGGACGTGCGGCATGCGGTGCGCTGGTTCCGGCGGTCTCCGGGTTTCACGACGGTGGCTGTACTGACGCTGGCGTTCGGCATTGGGATCAACACGGCGATGTTCGCGGTGGTGAACGCCGTGATGTTGAAGCCGCTGCCCTTCGCGGACGCGGATCGTCTGATGCTCGTACACTTGCTCATGCCGAATCGCGATGGCGGGCTCAACGAGACCGTCTGGTCCTACCCGAAGTACAGAACGCTCACCGAGATCCAGCAGGAGTTCGAGAACACAGCGCTCTTCCGCAGGACCTCGTTCGGCGTCTCGGGCGACGGCGATCCGGAGATCGTTCCAGGCGAAGTCATCACGGACGAGTACTTCTCCGTCCTCGGCATCCGCCCGATCCTCGGTCGGGCGTTCACGGCGGATGAAGCCCAGCGCGCGGGCGCCGCGCCGCTGGCGGCGATCGGGCACGGGCTGTGGACCCGCCGCTACGGCGCGAGCCCGGACGTTGTCGGTCGAACCGTTCAGATCGACGGCGTGGCGCACACCGTGGTCGGCGTGCTGCCGATCGGCTTCAAAGGGCTGAACGGGAACGCCGAGCTATGGACGCCGCTGGCGATCACGGACGCCCATAGTCTGACGCAGGCGCACAGCCACAGCTACAGGGTCGTGGCACGACGTCGAGCCGATGTCACGGAGAGCGCGGCGATCTCGGCGCTGCGCGTCTACGGGACCCGGATCTACGATGCGCACTACGATGCGCGCTACGATGGCTACGGTGGTCCCGGTTCGAACGTGCCGGCCAGCGCGACGGCGCGGTCGTTGTACGATTCGCGCCTCGACGCCGATCTTCGGCTCGCGGCGCTCATCGTGCTCGGCGCCGTCGCGTGCCTGCTGCTGATCGCGTGCGTCAACCTCACGAATCTTCTCGTAGCGAAGTCGATCGCGCGCAGGCGCGAAGTCGCGATCCGGGTGGCGCTCGGCGCAGGTCGCGTACGCGTGACGCGTCAGTTCGTGGTCGAAGGACTGATTCTCGCGGGCGCGGGGGCGGTCGCGGGACTCGCCGTCGCCGGGCTGCTACTCGTCGCCGCGGCGACGCTGCTGCCCGACGCGAACGTCTTCTTCGGCACGCCAATCGCGCCGGGGACGCCGCGCATCGCCGGCGCCGCCGGTTTGACGCGTGTCAGTGTTGGCATGATCGGCTTCGACGCGGTGACGCTCGGGTTCACGGTCGGCGTCGCGGTGTTGACCGCGGTGCTCGTTTCGATTCTGCCCGCGTTTCAGGCCTCGGCGTTGCGGCCGGGGGCCGTGCTGAAAGTCACGGGCGGCACTGCGAGCGCGCGCGGATTCGGCCGCTTCGGCTCGTGGTCTCTTCTCGGCGGCGCGCAGATCGCGCTGGCGATGGTGCTCCTCGCCGGCGCCGGCCTGATG
>JBOHRM010000527.1:0-2690 GCA_050732715.1 Longimicrobiales bacterium | reverse complement strand
GTCTCAAACCTGTGCTCGATACGGTCGGCCCGGCGCGAGACGTTGGTGCAGCAGCGCGACCTCTTGCGCGAGCGCCCGCGCCGCGCCGGCCAGCTCACGCGCGGACTCGCCGGTGATGGGTCGAGCGCCGCCCGGCGGCGCGGCATCGTCCGGATCGCCGAGGCCGGTGTCGACATGGCGGCGCAGCCGCTCCCGGATCGCGTCGCGGATGCGCTCGGCGTTCGCGAGGCCGCGGAACCGGGCGACGTGCAGGTCGTCCTTCTTCTTCTCCCCTGCGTCGGTCCCCGTGCCGGTCTGACCGCGGCCGCCGCCCCCACCGGCGGTCCGCACCTCGAGGTCTGCAATTCCGAGAAGCCGTTGCAGCGGGCCCTGACGGATGGCGACGTGCTGAACGTTCGCGAACGTCATGGTCTTCTCGTGCATCCGCACCAGACCTTCGCGGATGCGCAGGCTGCGGTCGCTCACGATGTACCAGCGTTGCTCGAAGTCGAGCCGAAGCAGGACGAGCGACACGAGCGCGTGCGTCACGACACCGATGATGCCGGCGCCTTCGATGATGCCGAGCACCATCGTGATCATCCGCTCGCTCAGCACGAACCCGCCAGCGGCGCCGGTCACGCGCGGAATCATGCGGAGCCACCAGAGGCCCCACAGCAGGCCGGTCACCGCGCCGGCGGTCGTCATCGCCCAGCGCACGAGGCGGTAGCGGAAGTAGTTGGGCGCCGCGCGGAACACGCGGATGTCTGCATCGCCGGCGGGCGCGCTCGGCTCGCGCGGCACGCGCAGGAAATGGAGCAGCCACGCCCGCAGCGTCATCGGTCGCCGGGCCCGTGATCGGCGCGCGCCCCCTCGGCGTGCACTCCCAAGGGTTCGACACGCGCCCCGAGATCGGCGCGCAGCGCCTGTAGCTCCACAACGGTGGTTCGGAGGGCCGAGACCGCGGCTTCCAGCGGGTCGGCTACGCTGGGCGTTGCCGGCGCGGCCGCCACGACGTGATCCTCGCTCGCGTCGTGCCTGACGCCGCGCGCGCCGCGCATGCAGCGGTACAGCCGGTCGCGCACGGCCTCGTAGTCGAGCAATCCCTCGATCGTCATCTCGGCGCCCGACTGACCGCTCGCGGTCTGGACCTGAATCCGGCCGATCCCCAGCCACCGCTCTACGACGTTGCTCAGCAGGTGGATGTCTTGGATCCGCGCGTACGTCAGCGTGATCTCGCGCCGGAAGAGCACGCCCCAGCGCATGGTGACACCCTCATCGTCAAAGACGTATCGCAGCGTCTTGAAACGGAAATATCGAAGCGGCAGCAGCACCAGCATGCCGGGTCCGGTCACGAGCGACGTGAGCACGTAGTAGTGCAGCAACGGTCGGCCCGGCCTCCGCTCGCCGAGCGGCATCGCAGCGAACGCCTCCGCGGGCGTGGGCTGCGGTTCGCCCGCTCGCGTGATCGCGGCCGTCACGATCGTGGTCTCCATATCTCAACAACATAGCCGGTTGCACACTCTCTCGGCCAGCGCCCGCTGCGCGACGGCATAGCTCGCGACGCCGAAAATGCCGACCAGCGTCAGCGCCAGTGCGACGGCACCGAATGCAACCGTGAGGAGCGCATACAATCGCGGCCGGCCGACCGAGTTGGAGCGTGTGGGAAAGTAGCCGGGTGCGATCACGCGGATCGGATCGCGCCGTCCTGCGCCATCCGGGCGACGACGGCCTCGGGGGTGTGCTCGGCCCGACGGCGCAGGTGCTGTACGGCGAGCAGCCCCAGAGCTGCCGCGGCCAGGGCCAGTCTAGCAGGCCATGGGTCGGGCGCGCCGCGCGCCAAACGCATCGTCATCGGCCCTCTTTCCCTGTAGGTTCCTGCGATGAACGATAGGAGTCCCCGCCGCGTCGAGGCAAACGGGCGTTTTCGAAGCCGGAGGTGAGCGTGACACAGGAAGCACGGGAGCATTATCTACGCATCGCCCTGGTCGCCATAGGGTGCATCTTTATCGTCGGCGTTCTTCCCCTCATGATGCTCTGGCCGGCGGGATGGCGCTGGGAGCCGTACCAACCCGAGTACGAGCAAATGATCCTCGGGGTCTATGCGACGCTGGGCATCTTCCTCCTGATCGCCAGCCGAGCTCCTGATCGACACCGCAGTCTCATCCTCTTCGCAGGATGGTCAAGTCTCGTACATAGCGGCATCATGGCGATTCAGGCGCTGCGAGAGACGACAGAGCGAGGTCACCTCCTCGGCGATGTTCCGGCGCTCGCATTCGCCGGAGTTGTGCTGCTGGTGTTGGCTCCCGCCGATGTTCATGCCGGCCGAGACGAGCGCGTTACAGCCTAACTGGACGGCCGTTCAGAACGCTGAACACCGCGACCCGCGTCACGTCCGCCCTGTTTCACGGCGTCGCGAACGCCGAGCGCATCCGCGACGCGATCCTCGAGCGGTCCTCCAGCCGTGTCTCCCCCGAGTGTTTCCCTCAGCTGGTGTTCCAGCCATGTGCTCTTCCCAAACTGCCGCGGACCGCGCACGACGATGACACCCGACTCGCGCGGTAGCTCCGGCAACCCGAAATCCCAGCGGAAAAAGCCCGTCTTCGGCTCGTCCTCGAGATGCGGGAACAGACCCTCCGCATCCAGAACTCCTTGCAAATACAGTTGTTTCTCTCTTCAACGTTCATGGCGTTGTAAAATACAACGTTCTGAAC
>JBOHRM010000526.1:0-3118 GCA_050732715.1 Longimicrobiales bacterium | reverse complement strand
TCCACCTCGCGCGCGCGGCCATGTTGAACAGCTCCCACAGCAGGCCGACGCCGAGGCCGCCGAGCAGGAGTCTGAAGATTCGGCCGGGCCGGCCCCGTTCGAGGTCGCCGAGCAGCGAACGCTCGGGTGCGCGCCTGTACACCGCCGGATCGGCGAGCAGCGTGACCGCGCCCCATACGAGCGGGAACAGCATGCGCGGCCAGACCAACGTCAGCACGAGGATCACAGCGCCCGTGGCCTGGCATCGCGTGAGCAACGTATCGCCGACACGAAGCGGCTTCGAGCGCGCACAGCCGGCCACGCCGAGCCGGTGCAGTAGCGCTTCCGCGAGGAACAGCGCGGGGAACACCGTCGCGAACGCGACGAGCGTGCCGATCCAGCGCGCGGCCAGCTCGTTCGTCACGAAGACGTAGTACCAGTTGCGCAGCCGGAAATTGAGCAGCTCGAAGAACAGCCACGAGATCGTCGACCAGGCGAGAAGCGTGATGAGGAACGCGAGCGAACGACGCGAGATCCATCGAGGCGCGGGAGGCGAATCGCCCGGCCGGCCCCCCATTCCCGGCCTCCACCCGCTCGGGGGAGGCGTTTCCGTTTCGGGGCTACGTGACCGGCCGCCGACCAGCACCCATGCGCCGGCGCCGGCGAGCAGCGTCCCGTACCATGCAAAGATGTAGTACCACGTCGGGAACGGATCCAGGCCGCGCAGCGAGGCCACGGTCGCCGCGATCACGACCGCGATCCCAACAATGACCGCCCAAACGCCCAATGCTGAATGATGAGTGATGAATGATGAACGGTCCAACGCACTCATCATTCATCATTCCGCATTCATCATTGTCGTTTAGATGTGGAGCGCGCGGCCGAGCGAGGCGAGCGCGGCCTCGGCGATCGCCTCGGACAACGTCGGGTGCGGGTGGATCGCGCTGTCCATCTCTTCCGCCGTCGTCTCGAGGTGACGCCCGACCACGAGCTCGCCGATCAGCTCACTCGCGCTCGGCCCGACGATATGCGCGCCGAGCACCTCGCTGTACTTGCGGCCGCGGATGACCTTCACCATCCCCTCGGTCTCGCCCGCCGTGCGCGCGCGGCCGTTCGCACTGAACGGGAACGTGCCGACCTCGATGTCGAGACCTTGCTCCTTCGCCTTCTGCTCGGTCACGCCGACCGACGCCACCTCGGGGTGGCAGTAGGTCACGTTCGGCACGTTGTCGTAGTCGACGCCGTTGTTGTGCTCACCCGCGAGCCGTTCGACGAGCAACACACCCTCGTGGGACGCTTTGTGCGCGAGCAGCGGCGCACGCGCGCAGTCGCCGATCGCGTACACGTTCGCCGCCGTCGTGCGCAGCTGGTCATCGACTTTGATGAAACCGTTCTCGACCTCGACGCCCGTGCGGTCGAGGCCGATGTCATCGACGATCGGCGCGCGGCCCACGGCCACGAGGACGCGTTCGACCTCGATCGTCTGCGTCTTCCCGTCCTTCGCCTTGACCGACAGCTTCACGCCGTTCTTGCCGGCCGTCGCCTTCTCGAGACGCGCGCCCGTGTGGATATCCATCCCGCGCTTGCGGTACGCCTTGTCGACCACCGCGGCGCTGTCCGCGTCCTCGAGCGGCAGCACCTGATCGAGCGCCTCGATGATCGTGACCTTCGACTCGAACGCGTTGTACACGTCGGCGAACTCCATCCCGACCGCGCCCGCGCCTATGATCGCGAGCGACGCCGGCGTCGCCGTGGGGAACACCGCGTGGTCGGAGCTCCACACGCGGTCGCCTTCGATCTCGAGCATCGGCAGCGACTTCGCGCGTGAGCCCGTGGCCAGAATGATGTGTTTCGCGGAGAGCGTGCGGCCGTTCTCGCCCTCGACCTCGACCTTGCCGTTCCCCGCGAGCCGGCCCCAACCCGCGACCGACTCGATCTTGTGTTTCTTGAACAGAAACGCCACGCCGCGCGAGCCCTGCTCCGCGACCTTCTTGCTGCGCTTGGCCGCCGCGCTGATGTCGAGCTCGACCGAGCCGACCGTCACACCGTATTCGCCCAGCGCCTTCACCTTCTTCGCGTACTTCGCGCTCTCGAGCATCGCCTTCGTCGGGATGCACCCGATATTGTTGCAGACGCCGCCGAGCTTGTCGGCCTCGACGCACGCGACCTTCATCCCGAGCTGAGCCGCCCGGATCGCCGAGACGTACCCGCCCGGTCCCGCACCAATGACCACGAGATCAAAATTATCTGCCACACCCACCTCAGATAGGCTTTATGGTTCTATGTCAGAGCCCCGCAACCTAGACCAAATCCCCCTCCCCGACAAACCCACACCCCGCCTCCTACACCTAAACGTACACGGCGTACGGGCACGGGCAGGGGCAGGTTTACGTTTACGTTTAGGTTTACGTGTACGTGTAGGGGTTCGATACTTCCTTACGCGAGTACCAACAGCGGTTCTTCTAGGTACTGCTTCACCGTCTGGAGGAAGCGTGCGCCCGTCGCGCCGTCGACCACGCGGTGGTCGCAGCTCATGGTCACACGCATGCGCGGCTGCACGACGGGCTGGCCGGCTTCGACCACGACGCGCTCCTCGACCGCGCCGACCGCGAGGATCCCGGATTCCGGAGGATTGATGATCGCCGTGAACTCCTGGATGCCGAACATGCCGAGGTTCGAGATCGTGAACGTCGCGCCCATGTACTCTTCGGGCTTCAGCCTCTTCTCTCGCGCACGGCCCGCGAGCTCGCGGACCTCGACGGCGATGTCCCGGATGCGCTTGCGGTCGGCATCGCGCACGACAGGCGTGATCAATCCGTCTTCAATGGCGACGGCGACGCCGACGTGCACGCGGTGGTGCCGCTTGATCACCGTCTCGTTCCACCACGCATTGACCTCGGGGTGCTCGGCGAGCGCGGCCGCGACGACCTTGATGATGAAATCGTTGATCGATGCCTTGACGCCCTCGTTCTCGAGTCGCGCGTTCACCCGCTCGCGTGCCTCGATCATGCGGCGCATGTCCACGTCGACCGTGAGGTAGAACGTCGGCACCGGCCCGATCGATGTGACCAGCCGCTTCGCGATGGTCTTGCGTAGCTGCGAGACCGGCACCTCCTCGATGTCTGGCACGGGCGCGGCG
>JBOHRM010000525.1:0-3655 GCA_050732715.1 Longimicrobiales bacterium | reverse complement strand
CGGCATGGGCGGCGCCACCGACAGCAGCGCCCGCGTGCCCAGCCAGGCCAGCAATACCGCCGCACCCGCGCCGATCAGGCCGAGCAACGCGTTTTCGGTGATCAGCTGCTGAGCGACACGGCGTCGGCCGGCGCCCAGCGCGAACCGCACCGCGACCTCCTGATGGCGTCGCGTCGCCTCGCCGGCGAGGAGGCCGCCGACGTTCAGACAGGCGATGAGGAGCAGCACGCCGGACGCGCCGAAGAGCAAGAGCAACGGCGTGGAGAAGCCCTGCGTGAGGCGCTCCTTGTATGCGACCACACGTGCGAGCTGATCGGCAGGATCCGCCTGATCGATCAGCAGCCGCTGTATTTCGGCGCGGGCCTCCACGCTCGTGCGGCCGGGCGCGAGACGGGCCACCACCTCGAGGCAGTTTCCGCAATCCGTGCTGGCCCGTCCGAGAGTAATCCAGACGTCCCGGTCGCCGCCGTCGATCGTGCCGCCGTTCTCGTGCGTCCTGACCAGATCGCTGACCAACCGGAAGCCCGCCGGGAGCACGCCGATGACTTCGTAGCTCTCACCGCCCAGCACGATGGTGCGTCCTACGACGCCGGGATCCCGGCCGAACCGCCGCGCCCACAGCTGATGGCTGAGAAGCGCGACCTTCGCACCGTGTACGGCCGCGGGAAACGCTTCCTCCGGCAGAAAGCCTCGGCCGATGGCCGGCTGCACGCCCAGCAACGGGAACAGACCCACGCTCGCGAGACCGACCGAGATCTCCTCGGCACGGCCGCCGCCCGTCAGTGTCGCGCGACGGGCGACGTGCGCCTCGATCTGGCCGAGCGTCGTCGCGTGATCGCGGATGCTTTGGAGATTGGGCAGATCGAAATGAATGTGGTCCCACACGTTGTCGAGCAGACCCTGTCCCCTCCAGCTCGGCCACGCCCGCCACACACTCACGAGCGACGAGGCATCGCGATATGGCAGCTCCCGGATCAGCACGCCATCCACGACACTGAAGATGGTCGTCGCGCCACCGATCCCCAGCGCGAGCGTCACGACCGCGATGGTCGCGAACACCGGCCGGCGGACCAGCGAGCGGAAGGCGAATCGGAGGTCCAGGCGCAACGAGCTCAGCATGCCGAGCTCCACGTTCGGGTATTGCCGAATTGGATGGCCGCCGTGCAGATCGGGTTGCAATCTCGTCTCGGGCGCAGTTTCGGAGGTCACCCCCTGCGCAGTCGATCGCTCCGCTGACGGCGACCAGCACCTTGCGGCTGCACGACGGGCGGCGAGCCTGGAGCTGGTGGCCGGCTCCCCACCGGGTCGCCTTTTAAACGCTCGCGTCCAGCTCTGTGACATCCTATCATGCGATTCGTGTCCGAATCAGGGCCGCGTCTCGCGATCGCGGACCCGCAGGCCCCGGGAGTACCATGACGACCATCACTCGATCTTGGGCGCTGATCCTATGCTTGGTGGCTACGCCGCTGCGCGCCCAAACGCCGATCGACACGTGGACGCTTCACGCCGATCCAGCGGCCGCGAACGGCCCGTACTACGGGGAAACCGTCGCGAACGGGATGATCGGGATGATCTCGACACCCGAACCGTTTCAGGTCAAGGAGGTCGTCCTGAACGGGGTGTTCGACACGTACCGTCCAGGTGAGGTCAGCACGATCCTGAAGACGTTCAATCTGGCGAGTATGTCGCTCGCGATCGATGCAATGGAGATCGTGAGCGCCGACCAGGTGACAGGGTTCCACCAGTCGCTCGATCTCCGGCACGCGAAGCTGGTCCACACGTTCGAGGTCGGCACGCGGGCCAGCGTACGCTACATGTGGTACGCGCTTCGGCAGGCTCCGTATACGGCGTTGATCGACGTGGCGATCACCGCCAAGCAGCCGATCACGATCACGCCGGCGACGATCGTCGATGCGCCGGCCGAGCTGAAAGAGGTCACCTCCGCCTTCCACCCGGATGGTGCCGAAGGCAAGCTGGACTTCATTGTGGCAGGTGCGAAGAGTCCATCGGGCGAGCTGGTGATCGGTGCTACCCACGCGTTCATCTTCGATGAGCCGCGCGAGCAGGCGCCGCGCGTGACGGAGGGGCGCACCGAGGGGGATGAGCCTACGCTCACATTCACCAAGTCGGTGGCAGCCGGCACGACGTACCGTTTCGCGATCGTCGCCTCGACCATCAGCTCGGTGCAAACGGCGGATCCGTACAACGACGCCGCGCGGCTCACCATCTTCTCCGCGTTGCAGGGTCGCGAGCGGCTCATCGCGCGCCATGACCGCGCCTGGGACGAGCTGTGGCAGAGCGACATTATTGTTGCCGGGAACGACACCATCCAGCGCGACGTGCGCGCCATGCTCTATCACCTCTACGCGTTCGCGCGGGCAGGGACGGCGTACAGCATGTCGCCGATGGGACTAAGCGGCTCGGGGTATCTCGGACACGCGTTTTGGGACACTGAGCTCTGGATGTTTCCCGTGCTGGCCGTGCTCCAGCCGAAGATCGCCGAGTCGTTGCTCGAATACCGCTACCAGCGTCTCGATGGGGCGCAGCGGAACGCGCTCGCGCACGGGTACGAGGGGGCGATGTTCCCCTGGGAGAGCGCGGCGAGCGGCGATGAAGAGACGCCGATCTGCTGCCTTACCGGCGAATTCGAGCACCACATCACGGGTGACGTGGGTGTGGCCGCGTGGAGCTACTATCAGATCACGCAAGACAGACGATGGCTGCAAGTGCGCGGCTGGCCGATGCTCGAGGGGACGGCGCGGTTCTGGGCGAGCCGCGTCGAACGCAACGGCGCGGGCCGGTACGACATCAACAACGTGGTCGGCGCGGACGAGTTCGCGGCGAACGTAGACAACAACGCGTTCACCAACGGCGTGGCGCGCGCGAATCTGCGCGCCGCGATCGCCGCGGCCGAAGTGCTCGGCGTCTCCGCTGATCCGGATTGGCAGGATGTGCACGACAACATCCCGATCCTGCGTTTCCCGGACGGCGTGACGCGCGAGCATTCGACGTACGCGGGCGATACGATCAAGCAGGCAGACGTCAATCTGCTCGCGTATCCGCTGAACGAGGTGACGGACCCGGCGGCGATCGAGCGCGACCTCGAGTACTATCTGCCCCGCGTCGCCCGCGGCCCGGCCATGACGTACTCGATTTTCTCGATCCTCTACCAGCGCCTCGGCAAAACCGACACGGCATACGAGATGTTTCTCCGCGGCTATCGGCCGAACGTGTTGCCGCCGTTCGGCGTGCTGGCGGAAGTTGCGGGTGGCACGAACCCGTACTTCGCGACGGGTGCCGGCGGGGTGCTGCAGGCGATGCTCTTCGGGTTCGGCGGGCTCCGGATCACGCCGATGGGGATCACGCAGGACGCGACAACGCTACCGGTCGGGTGGACATCGCTCACGATTACAGGCGTCGGCCCCGAGGAGCGGACGTATGGGGTCACGCGCGAGGGGGCCTGACACGCGGCGCGGTCATCGGCTCATGACATCCGCCGGGCCTACGCTGCCATGATCGAGGAATGTTCGAGATGCATAAGCTGAAGATCGCCATCGTGATCGGTGGCGGCTGGAGTTTGGGTGCGTTCACGGGAGGCGCGGCCTGGGAGCTGGTGCGCCAGGTGCACGGCAATCGTGATCGCGACCGGTTCGAC
>JBOHRM010000524.1:0-6015 GCA_050732715.1 Longimicrobiales bacterium | reverse complement strand
AGGGCACGACGCATACGCCGATCGAGCCGCACTGCGCGATCGGCTGGTACGACCCGCTGGGCAGGCTGACGGTCTGGTCCTCGACGCAGGTGCCGCACTACCTCCAGCGCGAGCTCGGGCGCGTGCTCGGCCTCGACGTCGCGCCCGTGCGCGTCGTTCAACCGGTAGTCGGCGGCGCGTTCGGCGGCAAGTCCGAGCCCTTCGACCTCGAGTTCTGTGTCGCGAAGTTGTCGATGAAGGCGGGCCGGCCGGTTAAAATTCTGTACACCCGCGAGGAGGTGTTCTACTCGCACCGCGGCCGCCACCCGATGAAGATGCAGTACAAGCTCGGCGCGACCCGGGACGGCCGCATCCGCGCGGTCGATGGTCGCATCCTGATCGATGGCGGCGCCTACGCGTCGTTCGGGTTGGTGACGACGTACTACTCAGGCCAGTTGCTGACCGCGCCGTACGCGTTCGGCTCGTACCGGTTCGATTCGACGCGCGTGTACACGAACAAGCCGCCGTGCGGCCCGAAGCGCGGGCACGATTCCGTGCAACCGCGGTTCGGTTTCGAGGTGCAGCTCGACAAGCTGTCGGAAGCGCTCGACGTCGACCCGATCGAGCTGCGCCGTCACAATTTCCTCGGCGAGCGGACGCGCACGATCAACGAGCTGCGCGTCACGTCGAACGGTTTTCTCGCGTGTCTGGACGCGGTCGAGCGTGCGAGCGGCTGGCGCGACAAGTGGCGCGCACTGCCGTACGGCCGCGGCGTCGGCGTCGCGGGCTCATGCTACATCTCGGGGACGAACTACCCGATCTATCCGAACGACATGCCGCAGGCCGGCATCCAGATCGGCGTCGAGCGGTCCGGTCGCGTGTCCGTGTTGACCGGCGCTTCCGAGATCGGTCAGGGATCGGACACCGTGGTCGCGTCGATCGTGGCGGAGGAGCTGGGCGTGCCGCTCGAGAACGTGCGCGTCCGCTCGGCGGACACGGACCTCGTGCCCGTGGACCTCGGCGCATATTCGTCCCGCGAGACGTTCATGGTCGGCAACGCGTGCGTGATGGCGGCGCGTGAGCTGCGCGCCAAAGTCGTCACGACGCTCGCGGAGGAATGGGAGATCCCGGCCGCGCGCGTTAGGCTCGCGAACGGCGCGGCGTTCGATGCGCGTGACGCGGAACGCCACGTCGCGATCGCGGACGCGTTCCAGCTCACCGAAGCGAAGCACGGTACGCTCGGCGCCGTCGGCTGGTACGACACGCCGAAAGACGTGCACGGCGAGTACCGCGGCGGCACGATCGGCGCATCGCCCGCGTACAGCTTCACCGCGCACGTCGCCGAGGTCGAGGTCGATGTCGACACGGGCTTCGTCCGCGTCGACCGAATCTGGATCGCACACGACTGCGGCCGCGCGCTCAACCCGGTGCTCGTCGAGGGGCAGATCGAGGGCTCGGCGTACATGGGCTTCGGCGAGGCGCTCATGGAGGAGCAGGTCTTCAAGTCGGAATCGGAGGGCCGCGCGGGGCTGCACAACGCGCCATCCCTGCTCGACTACCGAATCCCGACCACGCTCGACATGCCCGAGCTGACGTCGCTCATCGTCGAGAGTGTCGACCCCGAGGGACCGTACGGCGCGAAGGAGGCGGGGGAGGGGCCGCTGCACCCGTCGATCCCGGCGATCGCGAACGCGATCTTCGACGCCGTCGGCGTGCGCATGGACTCGCTGCCGTTCTCGCCGCCCCGCGTCTGGAACGTGCTCCAGGACCCCACCGCCCGCGACCGCTGGCGCCGCACGCACGCTGCCGCCCCACGCCTCGATGAGGTCGCTGTAGACTCCTGAGAAACTATGAGGCTTGGAGCCGCGTCGTTTCTCCTATGATGGATCGCGCCACGGCGCGTGGGGGTGCTCCTGAGAAACTATGAGGCTTGGAGCCGCGTCGTTTCTCCTATGATGGATCGCGCCACGGCGCGTGGGGGCGCTGAGTAGAAACTGCGATTGGAAATGGCACGGTGCGTGGCAGGAATTCTCTCGCAAAGACGCCAAGTACGCGAACGGAACGCGAAGATCGCTACCAACCTCTCTCTCTTGGCGTCTCCTTGGCGAGCTTCGCGCCTTCGCGAGAGAATTCCCAACCGGCGAAATGGTTCATCCGCCGCTGGCGCCGCACAGCGGCATCGACAACTGACTTCCAGGTTCACGGCTCGCCCGCCGGGATCGCGCCCACTTCTGTAGGTCGCGGAGCCGCAGAGATGCAGAGCCGCAGGGTCTCCGCATCGATGCCGGACCCGTGTTCTCTGCGCTTCCGAACCTCGGCGTCTTTGCGTCCGAAAAGGAGGCCGCGATCCGGCCGTCTCGGGTTGACGCTAGCCGAACGCTAGCCGGAATCGATCCATGGGTAACGATCAGATGTAACTCGTTGACCTACACTGGGTTCGGTGCTACCTTCCCACACCGTGCGTGCCGCGGCACGCCGACGTGCGGCGCACCGTGGACGTATTCCCGCGACATCGAAATCAACGATCGTCGGACCTTCAGACGGAAGGCGTACCCGTGCGACGCTCCATTTTGACCCTTGCCGCGACCGCAATGAGCCTGGCAACATCTACGGTGCCCGTGACCGCGCAACAACCGCCGTTGATCGACCGCGAGGCGTTTTTCGGTGATCCCGAGATCGCGGGCGCCCAGGTCTCACCGGATGGGCGGTTCCTCTCGTTCCTCAAGCCGCACACCGGCCAGCTCAACGTGTGGGTGGTGCCGGTGGGCGAGCCGTTCGATGCCGCCAAGCCGTTGACCGCGGATTCCACGCGGCCGGTCCGCTCACACACCTGGACGGGTGACGGCCGCTACGTGCTGTACTCGCAGGACCAGGGCGGCGACGAAAACTTCCACGTATATCAGATCGATCCTACCGCGCCGCCGCTCGATGGGTCCTCCGTGCCGGAAGCGCGCGACTTGACGCCGTACGACGGCGTTCAGGCACGACTCGTCGCCGTGCGCAAGCGTGTGCCCGAGTCCGTGTGGATCGCCGTGAACAATCGCGACGCACGTCACCACGACCTCTACCGGCTCGACCTGCGCACGGGCGAACGCGAGCTGGTGTTCCAGAACGACACCGGCATCACGGGGTGGACGCTCGACCTCGATGGCAATCTCCGCCTGGCCTCGCGGATGACGGATGAGGGCGGCACCGAGCTGCAGCGGGTGGATGGTGATTCGCTCGAGACGGTTTACACGTGCACCGCGCGGGAGTCGTGCGGCGCGGTGCGCGTGCACGCGGACGGCCGGCGCGTCTACCTCGTGACGAACGCAGGCGACACCGACCTCGTCCGGCTCGTCCTGTTCGATCCGATGACGGGCGACGAGGAGCTGGTCCACACCGATCCCGAGGCAGAGGTCGATCTCGCGGGCGCGGAGTTCGCGAACGATGATCACGAGCTAGTCGCGGTCGAGTACGTCGGCGACCGGCTGCGCGTCTATCCGCTGACGGACGAGTTCGCGCGCGACTGGGAGCGGCTGAGGGCGGCGATCCCGGAGGGTGACCTCTATCTCGGCTCGGCGACATCGGACGACCGACTCCAGATCGTGGCCGTCACATCGGACATCGATCCCGGGGCGACGTACCTCTACGATCGCAGCAGCGGCGAGGTCGAGCTGCTGTTCCGGCCGTACCCCGAGCTGCCACTCGAGCACCTGGCGAACATGAAGCCGGTCCGCTACCCGGCGCGGGATGGGACCGAGATTCCGGCGTATCTGACGCTGGCGAAAGGCGTCGAGCAGACCAACCTGCCGGCGGTCGTGATGCCGCACGGCGGACCGTGGGCGCGCGACGCGTGGGGTTACGATCCGTTCGCGCAGTTCCTCGCCAACCGCGGTTACGCGGTGTTGCAGCCGAATTTCCGCGGCTCGACCGGCTTCGGCAAGGTGTTCCTGAACGCCGGCAACGAGGAGTGGGGCACCGGCATCATGCAACACGATGTGACGGACGGCGCGCAGTGGCTGATCGGCGAGGGCATCGCCGACTCGACGCGAGTCGCAATCATGGGCGGCTCTTACGGCGGCTATGCGACGCTCGCGGGGCTCGCGTTCACGCCCGAGCTGTACGCCGCCGGCGTGTCGATCGTGGGACCATCGAGCATCCTCACGCTGCTCGAATCGATCCCGCCGTACTGGGCGCCGATCCGCGAGGTGTTCAACGTGCGCGTCGGCGATATGGACGACCCTGCGGACCTCGAGCGCATGCGCGCGCAGTCGCCGCTCTACTCGGCGACGAACATCCAGGCTCCGCTGCTGGTGATCCAGGGAGCGAACGACCCGCGTGTCAAGAAGGCCGAGTCGGACCAGATCGTCGTCGCGTTGCGCGACCTCGGCCGCGCGGTCGAGTATGTCGTCGCACCCGATGAAGGGCACGGCTTCGCGGGCCGGGTGAACCGCATTGCGATGATGCTGCCGATCGAGCGGTTCCTCGCCCAGCACGTCGGCGGGCGCTGGCAGGAGGATGCGTCGCCCGAGGTGACCGAGCGCGTCGCTCTCCACCACGTCGATGTCGACACGCTGAGCATGCCGGTCCGCGCGGAAGACGCGGGGCCGCCGGCGGAGTCGATCGTCTTGACAGCCGACGCCGTGCAGCCGGGCACGTGGACGTACCGGACCACGGCGGAGGTGATGGGCCAGTCGATCGAGATCGAGTCGATGCGTACGATCACCGCGGGCGAGGACGGCGGTCGTCGCGTGTGGGTGATGGCCGACGCGTCTACGGGTCCGATGGGCGCCGGTGCCGACACCGTGTGGCTCGACGCCGAGACGCTCACGCCGGTGCGCCGCTTCACGCAGCAAGGTCCGTCGACGATCACGTTGACGTTCGCGGCGGACTCCGTAAAGGGACAGCTTCAGGCCGGGGCGCAGGAGATGCCGCTCGCCGTGGCGGTCAATGGTCCGGTCTTCCTCGACGGCGGGCCGCTGCACGTGGCGCTCGCGGGTCTTGCGCTCGAGCCCGGCCGCGCGTTTGCCGTGCCGCTGTTCGACCTTCTCAGCGCGAGCGTGAACGTGCACCGGCTCGAGATCGGCGAAGCCGAGGCGGTCGAGACGGCGGCGGGCACGTTCAATGCCGTCCGACTCACGCTCAGGGATGCCGACGGCGCGGTCGCATCGACCATCTGGGTCGAGCGCGGCACGCCGAATCGCGTCGTCAAGGCGGAGAGCCGGATGCCGGCGCAGATGGGCGGCGGCACGGCCACGGTCGAGCTGACGGGATAGAGCTGACGGGATAGTTCATGGCGAGGCAGATTTTCCAACAGATTTGAATCGCAGAGAGCGCCGACAAAGGCAGAGGGCCGCAGAGTCGGCGTTGACCCGCCTCGGCGGCCTCCGACATAGCTCTGCGGTCCTCGGCGATTGAAGATGTTCGGCCGTAGATCGTGGCCGCATGACTGATTGATGAGCTGCTATGCTCCGTCTTCACGAGTTCGTTTACCATCGGCCGGACACGCTCGGACACGCGGTTGCGTTGCTGGGCGAGCACGCGGGCGACGTCATGCCGATCGCCGGCGGGACGGATCTCGTGCCGAATATGAAACACGGGCTGTTCACGCCGGCGCACGTCGTCGCGCTCAGGCAGATCGACGAGTTGCGCGGCATCGGGCAGCGCGAGGGGGAGCTCTGGATCGGGCCGGCTGAGACGCTGGCGGCGGTCTCACGCGATTCGCGGGTGCAGCGCTGGTTCCCTTCGCTCGCGAAGGCGGCGGGGAACGTGGCCGGGCCGCAGCTCCGCAACATGGGCACGATCGGCGGCAACCTCTGTCTCGACACGCGCTGCAATTATCTCGACCAGAACGAGGAGTGGCGCCGCGCGATCCACGACTGCCTGAAGTGCGGCGGCGACACCTGCTGGACCGCGCCGGGCGGCGACGACTGCTGGGCGGTGAACAGCAGCGACAGCGTTCCCGTGATGATGGTCCTCGGCGCGCGCGTCCGACTCCTCGGCGCCGACGGCGAGCGCGAGATCCCTTGCGACGAGCTCTACGCCGTCGACGAC